>SLOZ01000123.1 GCA_007132255.1 Limnochordia bacterium
ATGGTTTTCATGATGGCATTAAAAGCGCAGACTCTGTTTGGGCTTATTTCTGGAAGTGCCGCTTGTTTTTTCAGTCTCGCGTTTACGCTGGCTGCTGTGTATCGCGTGGATGTTGCCGGACTGAACCCGCTGCAGTTGATCTTGGTGGGAACTGTTTTGGAAGCGGCTGTCTTTGTTTTTGAAATTCCCACCGGACTGTGGGCGGACCGTCACAGCCGCAAAAGGTCGGTGGTCATCGGCTACGCTTTGGTGGGCTTGGGTTTCCTCGTGGAAGGCAGTCTGCCCATATTTGGTTGGATTCTCTGGGCCCAGGTTTTGTGGGGTGTGGGTTTCACATTCACGGATGGCGCGCAGACCGCTTGGCTGGTTGATGAAATCCATCCCGAGCCCGTGGGTCCCGTTCTTCTGCGTGGTGCCCAAGCTGGTAGTATCGGGAGTTTGGTCGGCATCGGCGCTGCCGTGTGGCTCGGTCAACATTCGCTGCATTGGCCCATCGTTACTGCCGGTGCGCTGTTCTTGATTCTATCATTGGCACTGGCAGTTCTGATGAAGGAACTGAAGCGACCGGCCGTGGCGGCTGCGACCGGTTGGTTGGATCAATTCCAGCCCTTGACGGCCGGACGCCAGTTATTGGCGCAGCGGCCGGTGCTTTGGCTGCTCTTGGCTGCCGCTTTATTGGCCGGGCTGGCCAGCGAAGGCATGGATCGGTTTTGGGAGTTTCATTTTCTGCGCAACGTCGGTCTGCCGCCGCTTTGGGAGTTTCCGCCTATCTATTGGTTTGGTCTGATCAACGCTGTCGGCATGCTCTTAAGCCTCGGGGCAGCCGAAATTGTGCGCCGGCGGATGGACTTTGCGCGGTTGGGACTCATGGCGGTGGTGCTGTGTTTAGTGAATCTGCTGTATGCTGCTAGTATCGTGGTGTTTGCCATGGCTGGTCAATTCTCGCTGGCCTTGGCGGCGTATTTCAGTTCGGCGCTGCTGCGGTCTGTGCATGCGCCTTTGTATGAGGCCTGGTTTAATGCTTATCTGCCCAGCGGGATTCGAGCCACCATGCTTTCTGTGGTCAGTCTCGTCAATTCTCTGGGCCAGATTGCCGGGGGACCGTTGATCGGTCTCGTCGCTTCGCTGTATGGGGTGCCGTGGTCACTGGTTTTAACGGCTGCCCTGCTTGCACCGGTAAGCTGGCTATACCTGCAGACATTAAAGCACAGCGCCAATTCTGCCAGCAAAAGCAGCTCCGACTAAGAAGCGAACCCCTGACGAATCTCTGACGAACCTCTGACGTTAGGCACCGCAGACCGTCCAAACGAAACACTCCGAGCCAAGGCCGCAAAGCCTCCACTGCTCGGAGTGTTTTTTGTCATGGCATGTTTCGAAGTTCCAAGAGTCTGGTGGCTTACGCGAATACGATCTGGCCATTTTCAATGCCGGCGATCACTGCCAAGGACTCGACGCGCGTTCCCGTGCTGCGCACTTTTTCACCGCCGGGTTGGAATCCCTTTTCGATCACAATCCCACAGCCTACGAGGTATGCGCCTGCTTGGTTCACCAAGGATTTCATCCCCAGCAGCGCCAAACCATTGGCCAAGAAGTCATCCACCACCAATATGCGATCATCCGGCCCTAGATAGCTGCGGGAGACACGGATTTGGTAGATCTGCTGCCGGGTATAGGAGTAGACATCGGCGCTGTAACAGTCGGGATCGAGGTTGCGGGATGGCGTTTTCTTTGCGAACACAGCGGGCACCTGGAAAATCCTCGCCACGGCTGCTGCGATGGCAATCCCCGATGCCTCGCAGGTAAGGATCTTCGTTACGCCATCCTTGGCAAAACGAACAGCGAACTCCTGGGCCATAGCATCCATCAATTCGATATCCAATTGATGATTGAGAAAACTGTCTACCTTAACAATATCCTGACCCCGCACGCTGCCGCGCTGGAGAATAGCTTCTTTCAGTCGTTCCACTGCATGACCTCCAAATACCGAACATTTATCTCGGAAAAACCAATTATGTTCAGTTCTTGTTTGTCTAGGTATTCGCCGCAGTTCGGAAGATTCCTTCCCGCTTTACATCTCAGCCGCGGTTCGGTATAATACGTTTGGCTGCAACCAAAGCCTGCAGCCAGAAAGTGAGGGTCAACCCCTTGGCAAATAAGCAGTATGATGTGACGATCATTGGAGCAGGCCCGGCTGGTGTCTTCAGTGCCTATGAATTGGTAAAAAGCAATCCTGAGTTGAAGGTTCTTGTTCTGGAAACAGGCGAAGACATCTATACCCGCACGTGCCCGATTACCACCAAGAAGGTGCCTCAGTGCATCAACTGCAGCATCTGTGGGATCATGCGCGGCTTTGGCGGCGCCGGTGCGTTTTCCGATGGTAAATATAACTTCACGACCACCTTCGGTGGTTGGCTCAATGAATATATCGCCGATGAACAGGTTATGGAGTTGATCCACTACGTAGATCAAATCAACATGGCCCATGGTGCACCAGACGAGTCGTTCAGCACAAGCCAATCGAACATCGGCCGCGAAGCCCTGCGCCACGATCTGCACTTACTAGAGGCAGAAGTGAAGCATCTCGGTACAGAGAACAACCTGGCGATCCTAACTGCGATCTATGAAGAGCTCAAGGACAAAGTGGAGTTCCGATTCCGGACTTCGGTGACGGACATTCTCCAGACGGGGGATGGATTCGAGCTTAATTTGGTCAATCACGAGGATGTCGTCGGCTGCCGCTATCTGATTGCGGCACCAGGCCGAGCCGGTGCCGAGTGGTTCACAAATCAATGCAAGACGTTGGGCCTTGCTCTGACCAATAACCAAGTGGACGTCGGTGTGCGGGTGGAAGTGCCCGCTGATGTCTTCCGTCATATCACCGATGAAGTCTACGAGGCCAAACTGGTCTATCGGACGAAACAGTATGAGGACTTGGTGAGGACATTCTGCATGAATCCCAACGGCTATGTGGTGGCTGAGAACACCGATGGCATTATCACGGTCAACGGCTACAGCTACTGCGACACGAGCCTGCACAGTGCTAACACAAACTTTGCGCTGCTGGTCAGCAACACCCTGACCCATCCGTTCAATGAGCCGCACCAATATGGTAAACGCATTGCGTCCTTTTCGAACATGCTGGGCGGTGGCGTATTGGTGCAGCGATTTGGCGATCTTATGAAGGGCCGCCGCAGCACGCAGCACCGTTTGGATCAAAGCTTCACGCGACCGACGCTGGAAGCGACTCCCGGCGATCTCAGTTTGGTACTGCCGAAGCGCCACTTGGACAACATCATCGAAATGATCTATGCCCTGGACAACGTAGCTCCCGGTATGGCTAACCACGACACGCTGCTTTACGGAGTGGAAGTAAAGTTTTACAGTTCGCGCCTTACGTTGACCGAACAACTGGAGACGGAAATCCCCAACCTATTCGCCATCGGCGACGGCGCCGGCATCACCAGAGGTTTGTCGCAAGCCAGTGCCAGCGGGATTTTGGCTGCTCGCAGCATTATGCAGCGCCTCAACAAAAGCTGCCGCTAAGCGGCCAAATGGTGTAAACGCATCAGGACCGCACCATGCTCGCATGGTGCGGTCCTGTCTTTAGGGACAATATCCGCCATCGTTCAGCAGTGTTTGCTGCCTGGCTCGCTGTATTCTCTCGCTCTATGCTCTTCCTGGCTGGCCTGCTGTTTCGGCCGTTTGTCTGTTGTCCGTTCTACGTTCACTCAGCACGATGCATATCCCAAGCAAAGGCTCTGACCGGTGAAGCATCGGCCTGAATGTTCAGCGGTATGGCGGCAAATGCCGGGTTCGCAAAATCTCGGATGCGTCCTAACCCCGTCACGTTTTCCACGATTACGACATCGTGGTGAAACAAAAAGTGATGAATGGGAAATGGCGGTCCGTCCGGAGAGGGCATATCCATGGCCAACAGGCGCATGCCGGCTTCCCACGCTCGCTCAGCAAACTCCAGGCTCACGGACGGATGCGTATAGTACTGTGGCGTCCCGTAGTACATGTCCCAGCCTGTCCAAAGAAGCACCAGCGGCCGCATTATATTCGCATACTCGGGGCGCCATGCTATCTGCTCTTGGTGACGAACGTCTAGAATCGTCGCCGGCCCCATGGTGCGCTGCAGCGGAAGTTCCCGTACGTAGCGGGCGTCGTTGACCATATGCATCGGCATGTCCAGATGGGTACCCACATGCATCCCCATGTTCAGTCGATGATTGGTATAGCCGTCTGTTTCCAGTTCCCTTGAGCGCCACAGCTGCAGCGGTTCATCTCCTGGATACACTGGCATTCCCGGTTCAAGCGGCTGGGTTAAGTCAACGGCGGCCATTGGATATCCCATTCTCAAATTCCTCCTTGTGCTCGCTGCATTCATGACGAAGCACACAGCGTAGCTATTTCAAGCTAACACTGGAGCAAAAAAACGGAGCCCTACCGGCTCCCGAAATGAACAATCTATGAGCAGAACACCAACGAACCTTACCCGTACTGCAGAGTTACCCAAAGGCCCTATAATCAGAACTGGCCCATTCAGGATCCGACATATCCACCCAAGCTACTCTCGCTTCCAAGCTGCACGTTCTTGAATCACAGAAGATAGTCATTGAACCATCTAACTCTGTTCAAGTAAATACGTGTCTCACAAACGGACGTTATCCTCGAATGGAGCAGCCAGTCAACCAGCAAATCGCTAACTCGTGGCCTCGGAATTTCGCTTTTTCCCTGCATTGTACAAGAAGTATTCCTCGATGTTCTGCTCAGTTTCAGTATACTGCAGGATGTGCAGATTCGCAACGACTAACAACGGCGAGTTGGGGTCAAATTTCTTGAAAGAACGCGTATTTCTGAGATTTTGGCGGCCAAGCTTGCTTATAGGCTTGCGGCCTTGCGCACAGTGCATTGTCTCTATGTCTCCGTTTGTCCTATTGGGCTTTCTAGGAAAGTGTTGATAATGTGATCATTGGACCGCAAAACAAGAGGAGAGAAATCCCTCTACCAGGGATTTCTCCGGCCACAACGACGAAAAATCTCAGTCGGAACAGAGAAAATCAACACCTTCCTAGCGCCTATGAGCAGGATCTTTGCCGAATGCCCCAGAACAGAGCAACGACGGCAGTTTTTCCGTTATATCGCTGCTTCAGACATACCCGGGCGCCCGCCGAA
>SLOZ01000368.1 GCA_007132255.1 Limnochordia bacterium
ACCGATCTCGGTCAGAGCTTTCTGCATTTCGGCTAATTCTACCTCGGGAATATCGTCTTCGGGAAAGTCAATGGACGCCTCCACACGTACCACAAGATCCAAGAGCGTCTCACGAAAGCTTTGGATTCGCTTCCGGAGGCTTCCCTCCAATTGCTTAACGGCCACATCCAGGCTGCTGTCCGTACGGGACCGTATGACATCAATCACGGCCTCAGCCTGGGAAAGGTCCATTCGGCCGTTGAGAAAGGCTCGCTTAGTGAACTCGCCGGGTTCGGCCATGCGAGCGCCGGCCTGCAGCACTACATCCAGAATCCTTTGTGAAACCTTCGGACCCCCGTGACACTGCAGCTCCACAACGTGTTCACCGGTAAACGAATGGGGAGCACGCATCACGGCAGCTAGGACCTCGTCTACGGTACGCCCGGTCCGGGGATCCACAACATGTCCGTAACGCATACGATAGCCCGGTGTAGTGGCCAGCGATCCCCCTTTGACCGGTACGAATACTTGATCTGCTACAGCAAAAGCTTCGTCGCCGCTTACGCGGACTATGGCAATACCAGCCTCGCCAATGGCCGTGGCCGGTGCCGCAATGGTATCATGCACCATCATCTAAGAACCTCCTAAAACGACCTTTATCTGCAAACTCACTCTGCAAGTGGTCAGTGAGCATTCAATGTAATTACGCCGGAATCTACTGGGCCTCGACTCTCAAAGGACGAGTTGACCGCCAATCCCGTGTACAAAAACTGTATACTATCATTATAATATACCATACCTTTGAGCAACCACCCAAGAACCCAGCCAAAACTTTTGCTGCGACCACTCCTAACACAACAAAGGAGTTCCTGCGAAGGCCAATGCGCCTCGGGAACTCCCATCGTGTCTGCACGTCGATTATATCTAGTTTGCCCAGCATCGTCAAGACGTGTTCCGTGAACCGCCCCGAAACGGCGACCAAACGGTGACCAAACGGTGATCAGTTTCTCGGCTTACTCGGTTACTCAGCCAACGTCGCCTTACCATAGTCATGGATGCCTTCTGCCCTGGAGCCCTAGCTGGATCTGCTCAGCGCAAATCCAACGGGCGTTGGTTGCTTGAGCATGGAGTACATCACAATGTTACTGTTGGGGAGCTGGTGTTCACTTGCTAGTTCAAACCCGTATCGCTGGTAAATGCCCACGTTTTGCAGATTGTGGGTCTCTAGATAGGACGAATACCCTTGTGCTGCAGCCGCTTCCAACACCGGCTGCAGCATACGACTGGCTAGACCTTGTCCCTGTCGCCTCGGATCAATCCCGATGCATATGATGTATTGGTGGGGTTCGGTGATGATGTTCCTGTGGATTTCCGTGGCAAACCTATCGTATTCTTCGTGCAGCCTCCGAACATCGGCCCCGAGTCGCGATAGAGCAAGTCCTCCGCAGCGTAACAGCCGCCAAGGCGTCATTCGATGGTTCTGAGAATCAATGGTGCACAGCACTCCCTCGATGTCGGGCGATGGAGCTGTCACATCCCCGTAGTGGTAGGCGTAATTGACAAAGAACCGTGTGGCCACGTTCACCGAGGTCAAATTGTGTCGTTCACCAAGTACATGTCTGTACATAGGATAGTCATAAAAGGCTTTCGCCAGAACTTCGGCACATCGCGGCAAATCGGGTTTCTGAACAGTGTACAGACTCTTCATTGGTCATCCTCCTCCCTCCATCGGCTCGTGGGCCGCGAACACTCGAGTTCATCCGTCTTGCGCTGCTGGCCAGGTCGGTGGGCAGGGAGTGTGACCCTCTGCGTACCGGTTAAAAGGCAAACCTCGCTCGAACGTAGACATTTTGCAGAGTCTGCAGATTGCCCAGAGCACCATCGCCGCTGATGTAGTACATACCAGCTGAAATTTCCAAGCCATCTGCTGCATCCCAGACGATGCTGGGGTTTACCAGGAAATCCTTATCAGTGACGGCATAGATTCCGGAGACCAGAGCCTTGAGATGAGCTGTTGCTTCGTACTGCAGAGACGCCATGATTACCATGGGGTTCTGATCACCATCCCAGGTGCCATTCAACTGGCCCATCAAGACCAGTTCATTGGTTAAACTTCGGTCAAAGCCAATAGCATACTGCACGTAGGAATCCGTCACCTCGGGTTGGAACCGAGCCACCTCAGCCCGTCCAACCATTGCGCCAAAGTCTTTGGTGGCACTGGCCCCAAGCATATGGTACCGTTGGTGAACAAAGGACACCTCATTGGAGACCCCGTCGACTTGCGGCAGTGGGGACTTGTCCCAGCCGTAATAATAGGTGCCTGCAATGTCCATTCCAGGCAGCCATCGGGAAATCCGAATCCCAAGATCACCGTTGGCTGCAATAAGTTCGGGGACTTGATGATTCGGCAGTTCATGGGGAAGTCGGTGGGATTCGAATCTAGGCACCCAGACACCATCTAGCTCCCAATCTCCCACGTAATGGCGAGCTCGCAGGGCAGCAACGGCGATGCGATTATCACCGGCCAAGGGATTTTGGTAGTTCACCGGATTGATAATATCCGTTGGGCTGGAGCCATCCATTACCCCCCAGGGGATGAACTGGATACCCATGATCCAATCGGTGCTATCTGTGTAGAACTCGCCGTAGGCTTCGCGGACTTGGATGCCGTCCCCGATATCCCCGATCTCAAGAGACACAACCAGATTAGTATCGCCGCCAAAACTGCTGAGATCCAGCTGCAGATTTCGTTGAAATTCTCCTTGGTAGGGTGTGAACTCTGTGAGTACCTGGTACTCCAAGCACAAGGTGCCGCCCACCGTGAGTTCCCGACCCCAAGAGGGGGTCGAGAACACCATTAGGATAAGCAGGACGATTCCAATTCTGTGTGAACTTGTAAGCATTTTCATCTACCTCCCGTTAGCGAACTCGGCTCAACTGCCGCCGGCTGAAATCATCGGCTGTCAGACCAGGATTCACTGCAATATTGTCATAGGCCAATTGTGTACTGGAGTTACTCTCGAGATTGCGCATTTCGGATAGTTTGGGTATCCACAGGTCATCGATGACCTCGACGAAATCATTGGTAGTCATGACCCTGATCAAAGTTCCAGCCTCATCAAACGTCTCTGTCTGTAGTGCAATGAACCGCTCTGGACACACATAGTACACACGCTTGCTGACGCCTAGGTCTTTTACCATCTGCTTCGTTGCCGGCACACCGCTGACAACATAGACCTCTACACCGGATAGTGTTTCCGTTCCCTCCAGATGGAACACATAGTCATCAAGATTGAGTGAAATATCTTCCACAGTGAAGTCGGAACCCATGAAACTGCCGCCCCGTTCGTCCGAGGCCATCCGCCGCTCCCGTCCCAGGGCGGGGAGGTAGATCCAATTCTCATCGTTTCCTCCTGGATCCTGAATACTCAAGAACCCTGTACCTCTAACATCAGCCGGCGCAGTGAAGCGAATCAAAGAGTATTCGGTGCCGTCTTCCATCCGCAGCGAACTCATGGTCAAGGCGCGAACCCGCTGCTGACCGCGGTGGTTCGTGATCGTCATTTCCAGATCCATACTCATGTCCTGCACCAGATCCAACGACCGTGTGCGGTCCATGATTTCCCGACCCGACAACTCTTGAGCACCGACAGTACTGCTGTGCAGTGAAGCTCCACTGCCAAAGGCCAGAATGACGGCCGCCACAAAAACTACAAAAGTCCTAAACTTTAACAACATTGTTTATGCCTCCTTTTTGATTAACTGTGCCTGCACTTCAACGGTCTTCCCAAACGGCTTGAACACCATGGTCAAAGCAGGTGCCACCAGCATATCCCCAAGCAGTGCCATTGCAATACCGACAGCGGCCACGATGGCCATGTTCTGGAAGCCGGCCAACGGAATCATGGTAAGAGAAGCGAAACCGGCCACAATGATAATCGTTGTGAAAATCAGCGCCCGACCGATCTTCCGGAAGTTCTCGCGATTGGCATCCAGATAGCAGCCTGTCTTGTCAAACTCTTCCTTGAAGTGGACGAAGTAGTGTACCGTGTCATCGACGGCAATCCCTAGAATCATCGGAGTGACCATCACTGTGAAGAAGTCCAAGGTCTTGTCGGTTAGCGCCATGAAGCCCAACGCCGTTACGATAGGCAGTGCATTGGGAATCATAGAAAGCAATCCCAAACGAACGGACTTCAAGACGAACATCATGACCAGCGTAATGACGGCAATGGCTGTGAACAGCGAGCGGACATTACCCGAGGTCAGCAGATCAACGGATTCCAAAAGCATCGGGATCTGTCCAACGATGCTCACTTCCGTGCCCGGTGGGAACAGCTGGGCGGCTCTGGTCTCGATGGCTTCGAATGCATCAAACAGTTCACCGGAGAATTGGGAGATCTGGACATTCAACCGCATCTGTTGGTAGTCAAAGTCGGCGTATCCGTCCAAACCGTCACCACCAGCCATTTCGTACAGCAAGAGGTATTGCGCAGTCAGGGCGTCGGAATCCGGAACCTGGTAATGCTCCACGTCATTGCCGTTCATGACCAAGTTCATTTCTTTGATCAGATTGGCCAAGCTGCCCGTGTTCACTGTGCCAGGCATGGTCTGGATGTCGGCCTGCAGCTGATCAAAGGCCTGCAGCACCGCACTAGTGCGACCCATGTCGGGTTCCGGCAGCTTAATGAAGATATCGTACGTGTACATGGCTCCTAAGCGCTCGATGGCATACTGAGCATCTCGGATGAAATCTGCCTTATCCCCAGCCATTTCCATAGTGTCAGGGTTGGTGCGAATGGAAAGACTGCTGTAGCCCATAATGATCATGAAGATCATGGCAACCACCAGGATGGTGACGGGTCTCCGAGTAACAAGGTTGGCCCAGTTGACCATGGCCTTTTGGAACCCCGGCATCTGACCCTTAACAACGGTCTTCTGCAGGACGCAATCCCGGCCAATAGCCAAACTGATGGGGAGGACCAGCATGACCATGATGTAGGTTACGAACGACCCTGCGGCGCAAGCGGCTCCCACAATCCGAATCGGTTCTATGGGTACCAGCATGAAGGAAATGAATCCTAGTGCCGACGTCAAGGCTGAAACAAAGACCGGCCAGGTTGCTTCGGCATAGGCATAGCGTACAGCCTGCAGCCGCGTATATCCCTGTTCGATGCCAGTCTTGAAGTGGTTCA
>SLOZ01000072.1 GCA_007132255.1 Limnochordia bacterium
AAAGCGCCTGTAATTGAACTGCTGCTCATCAGCAGCCAAACGCTGCCCACAGAGTTGTGTGCAAGCTGTGGGCGGCGGACTGGATGAGTATGCAAGCATCGAATACTATTGATGAACCATTGTTTCCCTGCAATTTGTGCTTTGCTCACTGCAGAATCTATAGTATAATGAAACAAGTTTGTGGGTTTTCGCAGAATTCCAGCCATGGCAGGCCACTGCGGGGGCGAACAGCAGAAAGCTCTGGGAAGACTGCGGGGAAACCTGAGCCGGTTTGAACCTCGGTGTTTTCCAGCAAGAAGACCGAGATCACACGATGACGCATATTTATAACTTTTTATTTATGGCCATCGTTGCAGGAAATCCACGGGTAATCGAGAATTACAGTATGATGTAGTTTTTCGAATACCGGTAGCAAAGGGAGGGAGGGGTACTATGGCACAACCATTGTTGTCTGTCAAAGGCCTCAAGACTTACTTTTATACGGAGGACGGAGTCGTTCCCGCAGTAGATGGGATTAGCTTCGATTTGGAAAAAGGTGGAACGATCGGTATCGTTGGGGAATCTGGCTCAGGTAAGAGTGTGACCTCCCTATCCGTAATGCGCCTCATTCCAACACCCCCGGGTAAAATTGTTGAAGGTTCCATTACGTTTGAAGGCAAGGACTTGACAAAGCTTTCCGAAAGTGAAATGCGCAAAATTCGCGGGAATGATATTTCGATGATCTTTCAGGAGCCAATGACATCCTTGAATCCTGTGTTCACCATCGGTGACCAGATCATGGAGGCCATCATCCTGCATCAAAAATTGGACCGCAAAGCTGCGAAACGGAAAGCCATCGATATGCTCACTTTAGTGGGGATTCCGTCGCCAGAGCAGCGTGTGGATGAGTATCCGCACCAATTGTCCGGCGGCATGCGGCAGCGTGTCATGATCGGCATGGCATTGTCCTGCAATCCGAAACTCCTGATTGCTGATGAACCAACGACGGCTTTGGACGTGACAATTCAAGCCCAAATCTTGGACCTCATGCGTAATCTGCGAGAAGATTTTGATACTGCTATTATGTTGATTACCCATGACTTGGGTGTGATTGCAGAACTAGTCGAGAACGTCGCCGTTATGTATACCGGGAAGATTGTTGAGTATGCCGATACAGAGACTGTATTTGCAGATCCACAGCATCCTTATACGCTGGGCCTGTTAGGGTCTATTCCGCGACTTGACGGAGATCAAGACCGCCTACAGGCTATTCCTGGTTCGGTTCCAACTCCAGGGAATTTCCCGGTAGGCTGTGGCTTTCATCCGCGGTGTCCCTATGCAAAAGAACTCTGTGAAGCAAAGAAGCCGCCTTTATTCGAAGTGGGCGAGAACCACTTATCTGCCTGCTGGCGGGCCGTGGATTATCAAGACAACGAAAAGGAGGTGGGCTAGGTGAGTGCAGCTCGCAAATCCGAAAAACTTTTGGAAGTTAGAGACCTAGTCAAACACTTCCCGATCACGAAGGGTATTATCTTTTCTAAGCAGGTGGGTGCCGTCCAAGCAGTCGACGGTATCTCATTCGATGTGAATCGCGGCGAAACCCTAGGCCTTGTCGGAGAAAGTGGCTGTGGAAAGTCTACCACTGGCCGCATGATTTTGCGCCTTATTGAAGCTACATCTGGTTCCATTGATTTTGAAGGCCGCAATATTCTCGAACTTGGTAAGGACCAGATGCGAGAACTGCGTAAGGACATCCAGATTATCTTCCAGGATCCATACGCTTCGCTGAATCCCCGCATGACAGTGGGTGACATCATCGGAGAGCCCCTTTATATTCACAAGTTAGCCAAGGGCAAGGAACGCGAGAAACGAGTCCGTGAACTTTTGGAAGTCGTTGGTCTTAGTGCCTTCCATGCTCGTCGTTTTCCGCATGAATTCTCCGGAGGACAACGCCAGCGGATCGGGGTAGCTCGTGCACTGGCCGTAAATCCGAAGCTCATCGTGTGCGACGAACCCGTCTCAGCGCTGGACGTTTCGATTCAAGCACAGGTTGTCAACCTGCTGCAGGATCTGCAGGAAGAGTTTGACTTAACGTATCTGTTCATTGCCCATGATCTCAGTGTTGTTAAACACATTTCTGATCGGGTCGCCGTCATGTACTTGGGCAAAATCATGGAGTTGGCGCATAAGAAGGCTCTCTATGATTCTCCGCAGCATCCGTATACCCAAGCCCTGTTGTCAGCGATCCCTGTAGCTGATCCAACGGTGAAGAAAGAGCGTGTCATCCTTAAGGGGGACGTACCGAGCCCTATCAATCCGCCGACGGGTTGTCGCTTCCACACACGCTGTCCGAAGGCTATGGATATCTGCAAAGTCAAAGAACCGAAATGGTTAGAAGTCGCTGAGAATCATTTTGCAGCATGTCATCTACTCACCGGCATGAATGGTGAAAAATCAGCATAAACTGGTTCATGTACCATCCAGACATCATAGTCTAGATCATTTGCATTTCGAAAGGGCAAGAGACCTGAGAGGAGTCCTATTCGAGAGGTGTGTTTTCTGCACCTTCGAATAGGATTCTTTTTGTGCCAAGATGAATTGGAGGAATCTATATGGAAACTACACGGACCGTAGATGTTGCCGTCATCGGCGGGGGAATCATGGGGACTTCGGTAATACGTGAGTTGTCCCGCTATGCGATATCGTCTCTATTGATCGAAAAGGAGGCTGAAGTCGGCTGGGGAACCACCAAAGCCAATAGCGGCATCGTCCATGCTGGGTTTCATGACAAGCCGGGCAGCAACAAAGCCAAATACTGCGTAGCCGGCAATGCCCTCTACCCGCAGCTTTGCGAGGAGCTCGACGTCAACTTTCGCCAAAACGGAATCTTTATGGTAGCCCGAGATGAAGAGGAAGTGGCTATTCTCGAAGAGTACCTACGGCGCGGTGAAGAAAACCAAGTGCCTGAAGTTCGCATCTTGAGCCGCGAAGAAGCCCTCGAACTGGAACCTAACCTGTCGAGCAACACCAAAGCAGCGCTAGAGGCGCCCAGTGGAGGTGTGGTCGCCCCCTTTGAACTGGCTGCAGCGCTTATGGAAAACGCTATCGACAATGGCGCCCAGCTTCTCACCGAAGCAGCTGTGCAAAACATTGATTGGGATGGCAGCTGGTTCACCATCACAACGAGCCAGGGAACCATCTCGGCGCGTTATGTCGTGAATGCAGCTGGCCTCTTTGCGGACGAAATTGCAAAAATGATTGGCGACACATCCTTTGTAATTACGCCGCGCAAGGGTGAGGAATACCTAATGGACAAAACGGCCGGTTCTCTGGTCTCGCACACAATCTTTCCTGTGCCCAATAAGCTAACCAAAGGCATCTTGGTGATCCCAACAGTGGACGGCAATCTGATGATTGGTCCCACCGGCGATAACATTGAGCTGCGAGATGATTTGGCCACCACCATGGATGGCTTTCAGCGAATCTTTAGCGGTGTGGCCTCGCTCGTCGAAGGCATCAACCCCGGAAAGGTGATTGCTCCGTTTGCCGGCGTGCGCGCCGCGTCGGACCGTGGTGATTTTATCCTAGAGTCATCCCCAGTAAACGCCCACATGATTCACGTAGCAGGTATGGAAAGCCCTGGCCTCACAGCTGCACCAGCCATCGCTTTGGATGCTGTGAAACTGCTGCAAGACAACGGATTGGCGTTAGTTCCGAAGGACTCGTTCAATCCGAAGCGGCGACCCATGGTGCGTTTTCACACGCTTTCTCGCGAAGAGCAGGCTGAGTTGATCGCAGCAGAGCCCCTCTACGGTAGAATGATCTGCCGCTGCGAAACTGTGACAGAAGCAGAAATCATCGACGCCATTCAACGGGGAGCTCGGACCCTTGACGGCGTAAAATTCCGTGTTAGGGCTGGAGCTGGACGCTGCCAAGGTGGCTTCTGCATGCCGATGGTGATTCAGATTCTAGCTCGCGAGTTGGGTATTTCAGTGCAAGCAGTGACGAAACGCGGTGGCCAGACCTACCAAATCAAAGCAAAGGCCAAGGACTATCTGGTCGAGGAGGTTGTTCGATGAACACGATACATGCAGATCTCGTTGTAGTCGGTGGCGGACCAGCGGGTTTGGCTGCAGCAGTGGCTGCTAAACAGGCTGGCGTCGAATCCGTAATGATTCTAGAGCGCAATGTCGAATTGGGTGGAATCCTACAGCAATGCATTCACCACGGGTTTGGTCTGCACCGTTACCGCGAAGAACTAACGGGACCGGAATATGCCCAGCGATTCATAGATGAAGTGGCCAAGACGGACATCGGCGTCTACTTGGAGACGATGGTTTTGGAGATTACCCAAGAGCGGGTTGTCTACGCTATGAACGCTACGCAGGGTATGATGCGTATTCAAGCCGGAGCTGTGGTTTTGGGCATGGGCTGCCGCGAGCGGACTCGAGGAGCTCTGCGCATCCCTGGCCGTCGACCTGCCGGAGTATTGACAGCCGGCGCTGCCCAGCGTTTCGTCAACATCGATGGCTACTTGCCGGGTAAAGAAGTGGTGATCCTCGGTTCCGGCGACATTGGCTTAATCATGGCTCGTCGCTTTACGTGGGAAGGTGCCAAGGTCAATGCGGTCGTCGAGATCATGCCTTACGCTGCTGGTTTGACACGCAACGTCGTCCAATGTCTCAATGACTTTGACATTCCGCTCCACTTGAGTTCCACAGTGGTCAACATTCATGGCCAGGATCGTCTAGAAGGCGTAACCATCGCCCAAGTGGATGAATCCTGGACACCGATCGTTGGCACAGAACAGTACTTGCCATGCGACACGCTCCTTTTGTCTGTTGGACTGATCCCAGAGAATGAACTATCCCTGCAAGCTGGCGTAATTATGGATCCGATCACCAATGGACCAAAAGTGGATCACCGGCTGATGACCAATGTTGACGGTGTCTTTGCCTGCGGTAATGTCCTGCATGTCCACGATGTGGTCGATTATGTCTCACAAGAAGCAGAGTTGGCTGGCACGGCTGCGGCTGAATGGCTGATGAACCAACAAGGGTCTCGCCCAGCTGATATCACAGTGGAAGCCGGTCAAGGCGTTCGCTACGTGGTCCCGCACAAAGTGGATCGGCAGGGAAACGCACGCCTGTTTTTGCGAGTGCGCCAGCCTCAGGACAATGTGGTATTGGACGTT
>SLOZ01000117.1 GCA_007132255.1 Limnochordia bacterium
AAAGTGGTCAAAGACAATGGGCGAAACATCCTCGAAAACCCACTGCAGTGGACAGGTTCGCGGTATGAGATGGATTTTCAACAGTTGGAGACCCAGCTAAAAAAGGGAGCTGCCATGTTCATTCTCTGCAGTCCCCACAACCCTGTGGGTCGAGTATGGGAGCGTTGGGAGTTAGAGGCATTATCCGCACTTTGTCTTCAGTATGGTACCCTGCTGGTATCTGATGAGATTTGGGCCGATCTCGTGTTTCCTGGTTCCCAACATATCTGTGCAGCCGACTTGAATCCCGATTCAGCGGCCAACACCATCACCTGCGTGGCGCCAAGCAAGACCTTTAATTTGGCCGGTCTCACTACATCTTCGGTGATCATACCGGATGCTGGCAAAATGCGACGCTACAAGCACGCAATCGCCACGCAGGATTTAGGCCTTGGGAACATTCTGGGAATGACCGCCATGCGAGCTGCCTATGACCATGGTGAGCCCTGGTTGGAAGCGCTGCTCGAGTACTTGCAGGCAACGATCGCGTGGGTTCGGGAGTTCTTGGCCGCGCAGCATCCGCATGTCGGTTGGCTGGAGCCAGAAGCCACCTATCTGCTGTGGTTGGATCTTCGCTATTTGGGTTTGGATGAAACCGAACTCCGAGACGCTTTTTATCGGAGGGCTCGGGCCGGTGTTCACCTAGGCTCCAAATTCGGCACCGGGGGGCCAGGCTTTGTCCGCGTTAACATTGCTGCTCCCCGAAGCCTCATTCAGGAAGGGTTTGAAGAAATCGGCAGGGCACTGCGCTTTTTGGAAGCGAGTGTCTAGACGGTAAACCCAGCGGCTTCAACGATGATCGATGATTATGATGCATTAAGGAGCGTTGACGGTGCAGCTTTCATTCCAGCAAGTTCGTTGGAGCATGATGATCACATTGAGTGTATCTCTGCTGATCAGCTTTTTTCACAGGTTCGCCATCGGCGTCGTGGCTGAAGACCTGCAGCGTGAGCTGCTGTTGAATGCTGCCATGCTCAGTAATCTAGGTGCGGCATACTTTTATGTCTACGGCCTCCTGCAGCTGCCGGTGGGCTTCTTCATTGACAGCTTGGGTCCGAAGCGATTGACGTTCTATGGAATGATCCTAGCCGCCGCAGGGTCGTTGGTCTTTGCCATGGCACCTGGCTACGGCTGGGCGTTAGCGGGACGTATTTTGGTGACCACCGGTGTCTCCGGGATTTTTCTGTCAATATTGAAGATCCAATCCATTTGGTTTGAACCGCGCTATTTTTCGCTGTTGGCCGGTCTTGTCTCATCGGTGGGTAATCTCGGGGCGGTCTTAGCCCAAGCACCGCTAGCTGCGGCCGCTGCGAACTGGGGCTGGCGCTCGGTATTCCTTGGCCTGTGTCTCCTCTCGTTCGCTGCCGCCGCGGCCATTGGGATCTTCGTCCATGATCGTCCTGAATCCAAAGGCTTTCTCGCCCTCTATCCGTATCGCAAAGCCAGTGGCAGAAATCTTATGGACGGCCTGCGCCAAGTACTGCGCAACGGCTACACGTGGGCGGCCCTGTTCGGGTTTGCTGGCTTAATGGGTACAAACATGGCGTTGGGTGGGGTGTGGGGAGTCTCCTATCTCAGTCACGTTCATGGATTCGGCCGCGAAGCGGCGGCAGGCTTGATGCTGTGGATGACCATCGGTCTGCTGTGCGGCTCACCAACCGTGGGTTACATAGCTGGACGCATAGGCCGCGTACGCCCTTTGATCGTAACAGGTTCGAGCATTGCCTTGCTGATCTATGGACTGCTCTGGTGGGCGCCCACCATGCCCACTTGGTTGTGGAGCCTACTGTTCTTGGTCCTGGGCTTGTCAGCCATTACGTTTATCCTCTGCTTTACCAGCACCAAAGAGGCCAATGCCTTAGAGTACTCCGGTATTGCTACCAGCGTCGTCAATTTTGGCGGCTTTACAATATCGGCGATCATCAGTCTGTTGATGGGTTTGGCCCTTGACAAGACCTGGGACGGCACCCTCGTGGGCAGCACACCTATCTACTCTCTTGCCAGCTATCGACTGGCCTTCGGGGTCTTGTTGGTTTTCAATGTTATGGGATGGATTGCATCCTTCTTTCTTTATGAGCGAGGCCGAGCAAAGCCAGCAAAGACAGAACTGGAAACGGACTAATGATCAGCCTGTACAAAGTCCTGATCCTCTGGTATACTGCTGGTAGAATGAAGTGAAAGGGGAATCCACCTACTACATGAGGCGCTAACCTATCCAAAATGAACAAATCGCTATCGTGCCTGCAGAACAGCGATTGGGCTTATCTGCGAGCCGTAAGAGAAATGATTTGATTCCGGATAGGAGTACTATGCCCATTTTTGGATGGTTCCTGACAGTAAGCTTTGTCCGCCCGCTTTTCCTAGCTGCCGCGCAGTTGATGCAGCCGAGGATTCCTGGGTTGTCACGAGGCGTGCTGTGGTGCTGTGATCCTTTGGTGCATGATGCCTTCCCGGAATCCGGGGAGGTTATTTTTATGCTCTACGTTGACATTCAGCATGTTCGCAAATCCTACGACGAGGTCTTTTTGTTCGAAATTCCCCAGCTGCAAATCTCAGCGGGGCAGCGGATCGGACTGGTGGGCCGTAATGGCTCCGGAAAGACCACTCTGCTGCGCTTGATTCAGGGCAGCGAACTACCGGACAGCGGTACAGTTCGCGTCTTCGGTTCACTGACCATGGTCCAACAACTAGCCAGTGCTCCCGATCCGGATGAGATTTCCCATGGTTTGGATAAGGTTTGGCGAGTCCCCAAACACAGTGGCCGCAGTGGCGGCGAACAAACCCGGGCCCAACTGGCGCGTTCGGCCAACGAGCGTGTACATGTTCTACTGCTCGATGAACCCACGTCCAATCTCGATATGGATGGGATCGCGCAATTGGAGACGATGATCTTAGCTCACGAAGGTGCAGTCGTGATGATCAGTCATGATCAAACAGTTTTGGATCGTGTCTGCACCCATATCTGGGATCTAGACGATGGTACGCTCAAGGAATATAAAGGTAACTACACAAAGTTTCGTCAGCAAAAAGACCTGCAGGTTACTGCTCAACAGCGAGACTATGACAACTATACCGTAGAAAGACAGCGCCTTCAAAATGCGATAGTCGAAAAGAAAGGCCAATCCCAGGGCATGCGCAAAACACCAAAACGCATGGGTAACTCGGAGGCCCGCCTCCACAAACGGGCCATTGGCACAAAGCAAGGGAAGTTAAACCAGACGGCTAAAGCCCTAGAGTCCCGCCTTGAACAGCTGGAAGCTGTGGAAAAGCCCCGTGACGAGCAGGGTATTCAGTTCGATATTCACGTTCAAGAGCCGCTAGCCAGCTCTTGGGCGCTTATGGCCGACGGTACTCGAGGCTGCATCGATGGCCACCAAGTCTACGATTCCCTGCGGCTGCAGTTGCCTCGAGCCGGCCGTTTAGCCGTAATTGGCCCGAACGGCAGTGGTAAGAGTACATTCCTGCGGTCCATTGAAGAGGGAGTCGCCGGTTTACGCCTGCCTGGCTCTGCGCGGATCGGTTTCTTCCATCAACAGCTGGACAGTTTAGAACCCAATGCTACGCTTCTAGAGTCTGTGATGCAGAGTTCGCCGTGGAGTGAAACCTTCATTAGGACCATCTTGGCACGACTGCTCTTCCGTCGCGATCAAGTCCACACAGTGACGTCTGTACTCAGTGGCGGTGAGCGAGTCAAAGCAGTTATGGCTCAGCTTATTCTAGGACGGTTCAATATGTTAGTTCTCGATGAGCCCACGAACTATTTAGACATTCCAAGCATTCAAGGTCTTACGGCTGTACTCCAAGCCTACCCAGGTACTTTGATCTTTGCCTCACATGACCGGAGTTTTATCAGCCAATTGGCAGACCACATTTTGGACTTTTCCCAGAGACCTCCCAAGTTCTTCCAAGGCACTTGGAAACAGTGGCGGCGTCCTGCTCCCACAGCGAATCGGGACACAGAACTGCTGCTTCTACGGACCAAGGCAGCGGAATTGTCAGGCCTCTTGGCTGCGGCCACTGACGAACAAGAGCGTTCTGCATTGGATCAACAATGGCTAAAGATTAACAAGTCCCTGCGTGACCTTGAGTCGCCGAGCGACTTTGAGTAGCGGTCCGCTTTGAGTTGCTGAACGGATTTTGAGCAGCCAACACACAAGTCCCACAAAAATAAGACCCCATCCAGAATTTCATATCCTGGAGTCGGGGTCTGATCTTCTTCGTCGACGGAGAACCTCTAACACACTGCTTCGGTAGCGATTGGGTTTCCGTGGACCAATGCGTATCGCTTCCTCATAGACATGAACGAGTTGGCGGTAGAACTCCCCTGTAGATAGTGTTTCTACGGACATCCGGGCAGCGCTGCCAAAGTTGGCCGCACCTCCAGCTTCCAATAGCTGCTGCAGATGATCGACATATTGCCGGCTATCGGCAAAGAGATATCCGGTCCTTCCGGGTACAACAAGGTTGTGAAATGCTGGATCGTTCGCTGCTAAAACGGGTACACCACAGGCCAACGCTTCCGGGACAACTAAACCTTGGGTTTCAGACCGACTGGCGATGACGAACACATCAGCGATTTGATAATACAACGGAAGTTCATTGCCGCTCTTAGCTCCAACGAAGTGCACGGAGCGTGCCAAACCCAAGCGTTGGGCATAGGATTGTAGATGCTGCCGTTCATCGCCGTCTCCGACAATGACTAGATGGCAGTTCGGATAGGCTTCGATGACTTGGGTATGGTACTTGATTAATGTGTCGATGCTTTTTTCTTTGGCCAAGCGGCCGACGAACACCAACAGTGGACCGTCAAACCCCAGCCCAAGCCGCCGCCGCTGTTGATTGCGCTCGTGTTCCGAAGCCAAAGGACGAAAGCGTTCAAGATCGACTCCCGTGGGAAGAACAAAGATCGGTCGTGTAACACCGTAATCTAACAAGGCCTGTTTAACCTTGGTCGTGGGAACTATGATCGTTGTCGACCAATTGCAGAAGATCCTCGAGTACCGCCGTGCTACACGGCGGGCCGCTTCATTAGTTATTTTTTGCCGGGAAACATAATGCGTGTAATCCTCCAACATCGTGTGATATGTGTGAACTTCTGGCAAACACAGGCGCCGCGCCGAAATGTGG
>SLOZ01000463.1 GCA_007132255.1 Limnochordia bacterium
ATTTTATTGTACACAATGTAATTGTACAGCTAAGGCGGACGTTTGTCAAGACACCATCCGTGCCGGTACGACAACCAGAGATTCTTCACTGAGAAATTTGGTCGGCAGCTGGTTCTCTTTGTGGCAGGTATGGGTCGCGTTCGTATGATCCGAATTTCAGCGGCAGGTAGGCGCACGAAAAAGACGCTTGAAGATGGCTTCCGAGAGTATTCGGTAGGCTGGCTGGTAGGTGTTGTGGTAGATCCGAGAATGGTGCATGACGGGATAGTCGTGTTCAGTGAGATCCTGCGTCAGTTCGTTGTATTCGTCCAGTGACCAGAGGGAAAGCTGGCCAGCTTCGATGAGGTCTCCCATAGTGAACCAAGCCGTCTGCAACTGTGCCTTGGTCCCGGGCGGATACTGGGCGAACTGCATGAGCGCATCCACAAACACTGCCGGATCAGTCTGCGTCAGGATATACGGACGCAAATTCACCCGGCCAACGTTGCCAGTTGGGGAGATAGGCTCCCAGAGATCCTCTGTAACCCGCTGTTCCTGGACTGAACTGCACTCCTTGACTAGATAGCGCAGCGCAGCCTCGCGATCAGCGATGAGATGCCCGATACCCATATACGCTTGGTATAAGAGCTTATAGGCGTCCTGCAACTGCATGAGGGGACGTTTCGCATGGTGGTTCTCCAAAAGCGAGATCAGCTGCAATTGTAAATCAGATAGCATTCGTACCATTTCCTTTCTGACGTTGATCTAGCTGTACGATATAGCTTTGTCAATATAGCTTTGCCCTGCAGCGAGTGGGTACCTCTATTTCTCTGGTGAAAACTTTCGGTCGGATCGCGACTTTGGTTTGACGATGTGGACTCAAAGGGCAGCTTTCGCATAAGGACGTTCGCAATGATCTACCGTTTTCGCACAACCAGGGGATGGCTGTGGTCGCTCGTATCTAACGAGCCCATAGTCGCGCTGTCTGTTCCTAGGGACCACCAGGTTCCTTGCCATTTTGCAGACCCATCGCCTGTACCAGGTTTGTTGGCGGCTACTTAGGCGGTGAAGTGGGATTTCAAATCCCAAAAAACTGCTGGAAAACTGGCGTGCTTCAAGAGGGGAACAACTGAAGAGATGGAATAAGAGTAAGAGTGGTGATGTAAGCCCGTTGGGCGATCAGATTGTGTGGCATGACTGCAAGAAAAAGGTAACCAGTCTTCGATGGAGATTTGCTACGGAGACGTTGGTAGTAGAACTTGTATTTGAGAGCCTCTCGCAAGTCGAAGAAGGGAAATCTTTACTGATGTCCTGAGTCGTAGTTGCTGCCGCAACAACCGGAGGTCTGGGGAGGGAACGTAATCATGGATGTATTGTGTCTAGGTGAACTGTTGGTGGACTTCGTTGCTCTGGAACAGGGGCTGTTGATCCACCAAGGGCCGAAGTTTCAACCGGCCGCCGGAGGTGCACCAGCCAACGTAGCCGTGGGAGTGGCTAAGTTGGGTTTACACAGTGGTTTTATTGGCAAGGTTGGCAAGGACAGTTTTGGAACCTTTTTGAAGGAAACGCTAGTTGCTCAGGGCGTTGATACACAATATCTCATGGAAGATCCGTGCACGCGCACGACCTTGGCATTTGTGGCCATTGGCGAACATGGGGAGCGGGATTTTGTGTTTTATCGGGATCCGGGCGCCGATACACAGCTGCTTGCCAGGGAGCTAGTACCACAATACATTGAGCAGGCAAGGATCTTTCACTTTGGTTCGATTAGCCTGTCTCAAGAACCGGTGCGGCAGGCTACGCTAGAAGCGCTGCGGATCGCCAGAAAAGCCAACCTGCTCATCAGTTATGATCCAAACTATCGGGATACACTTTGGCCCGATGAAGCAACCGCCATTGAGCAAATGCGCTTTGGCATGACCATGGCTGATCTAGTAAAAGTTAGTGAAGAAGAGTTATGCCTCATCACCAATCGCGATTCTTGGTGGACGGGAGCACAAGCTTTGATGGAAGACTTTTCAGAGATCTCCTGTCTGCTTGTTTCTCGAGGAGCGGAGGGCTGTACCGCCGTCACACGGCAGGGGCGCCTTGATGTGCCTGGCTTTGCGGTCAAAGCAGTGGACACTACCGGTGCCGGTGATGCGTTCGTGGCTGGATTTCTCGTTTCCCTGCTGCGCCGACAGATTGCTGTGGACCATTACATGGTGGTGGAGGAATTGGCAGAGAGTCTAGAATTTGCCAATGCTGCCGCGGCCATGAGTACGCTAACATCCGGTGCAATTCCGAGTCTCAAGACAGCGATGGAAGTGGAGGATTGGCTGGCGAGCTGCAATTCATCGCAGCAGCCCTGAGTCTCATCTGTGTTGCGGTATGGTTGTGTTCACAAACTGCAAAGGGACAGGGCGTGGGAGAACGATTAATCTAAGGATAGAGGTGTCGTGTCTTGGAACATACCACAGAGAGGTTTAGGCCGGCGTACCACTTCACACCAGCGGCTCATTGGATGAATGATCCGAACGGGATGGTATTTTTTGACGGTGAATATCATCTATTCTACCAACACAACCCTGATGACATCGTTCATGGTCCGATGTACTGGGGACATGCTGTCAGCGAAGATTTGGTCCATTGGGAGCATCTGCCGATCGGGATCCATCCCGACGAGAACGGTGTGATCTTTAGTGGCAGTGCCGTAGTGGACTGGAACGATACCACAGGGTTCTTCAATGGCAGCCCTGGTTTGGTAGCCATCTTCACGCATCACCGCAGGCATCCGGAAACGGAAAAGGTGGAGCAGCGGCAGAGTCTTGCCTACAGCAAAGATCGCGGGCGAACTTGGACGATGTATGTGAATAATCCGGTGTTAGAGTCTCCTGGTGAACGGGATTTTCGTGATCCGAAGGTTTTCTGGTATGAGCCTGATGGCCGTTGGATCATGATCCTGGCTGTGAAAAACAAAGTTTCTTTGTATGGGTCCGCGAATTTGAAGGATTGGGTGTTTCTCAGTGATTTCTCTGGGGGCAGTCATGGCGGAGTTTGGGAATGCCCGGACTTGTTCCCCGTATTCGTCGAGGGAACAGATACAACCAAGTGGGTGTTGGAGGTGGATATTAACCCTGGTGCTATAGCCGGTGGGTCCGGCGGCCAGTACTTTGTGGGTCACTTTGACGGGCAGCAGTTCATCCCTGATGATCCGGAAGATAGCCCCCTCTGGTTGGACTATGGCAAAGATCATTATGCCGGTGTCTCCTGGTCCGACATACCACCGGAAGACGGACGCCTCCTCTGGATTGGCTGGATGAGCAATTGGCAGTATGCGAACCATACACCGACTACGGGCTGGCGCAATGCCATGACCATTCCCAGGGAGTTGACGCTGCGCGACGTGGATGGGAAACTCCGTCTAGTCCAACGACCGGTGCGGGAAGTGGGGACGCTGCGAGCCGATACAAAAGTGCTTTCAGCTGTAACCGTTACTCCGGACCAACCACTGCGGCTGCCCGGTGTTGGGCAATACCTGGACATGGATATCCAGGTGAAACTTCGAGACTGTGCTGAATGGGGAATACGCCTGAGCAAAGGCGGCGACGAAGAAACGCTCGTAGGTTATGACAGTGCCAAACAAGAACTGTACGTGGATCGTACCCATTCGGGACTGGTGGACTTTCATCCCGAATTCAGCGGACGACGCAGTGCACCGCTGCAGCTGGAGGATACTAGGTTGTCGCTGCGAATCCTCGTCGATCGGTGCTCCGTGGAAGTTTTCGCTGCCGATGGTTTGATCAGCATGACGGAACTTATCTTTCCCAGTGCCGCCAGTGGCGACGTGGAGGTTTTCGTCAAAGACAATGCAGCGGACATTGAAGAACTGCAGATCCACAGATTGCAGTCCTAACACTGCAGGATGTCCAAGAACGCTGCGGTGGCTATGCTGGATAGGCTCATGGGTTAAGGAGGGAACCTCTGCAGTAATCGAGAACATGTTGATGAGCGTGTCTTGATGTCATCAGGGCTGCCGTTCTCTACGATTTGGCGGTGGATGGCCGTGACACGACCAACATACCCTTCGAAAGAGGTGTTGCATTGCTATGGATCTGTTGACTGGAATCAGCACACGGCGCAGTGTACGCAAGTTTACGGACCAGGCTGTTGGGGAAACGAACCTACGGACCATTTTGGATGCCGGATTTTGTGCCCCGTCGGCGCGGAATCTGAGACCGCGCCACTTCGTGGTGGTGGATAACCATGAGCTCCGCCGTGAAGTGGCAGCGCTAGCGCCCAATTACGGTCGCTTGAACGACGCCACTGCTGCTATTATCGTCTGCGGGGACAGCAGCATTCAAGAGACCCAGGAGTTCTTAATCGAAGATTGCTCAGCGTCCGTGCAAAACATGCTGCTGGCCATTCATGGTTTGGGTTTAGGAGCTGTTTGGTGTGGCGTCAAGTTTGACAGCGACGGTGCTAAAGCTCTGGCTCGGACGCTGCAACTGCCCAGCAAAGTACGACCCATCGCCATTATAGCGCTGGGGCATCCCGCCGAAACGCCGGACGTGCCAGACCGTTACGACGAGGACAAAGTACACTGGAATGGGTTTTGACAGTCCCTGAACGTAAGGCGACTCATCGCTCTTCGGAGTTGGATGAGTCGTTCTTGCCGTTCTGCTAGTCCAGATTGACAGCGGGGCCAGATGAGGGCTATTGGGCACTCGCAACCTTAATGCACGCTCCATGTTCCGGGCAGCTGGAAGCGGGCCTGTACTGCGGTTTGGCTGATGCAAGCAGGTGGTCGGCATATGATGGTTTTGGCCCGCCGGGAAGGTAACTCGCGTCGAATTGCAGGTTGAGATTGTGGGAGGAACTAGGCACATGGCAGTCGAAGCGACTGCCATTTTGCGTTCGTTCTGACCCATGAGCAGGAATGCCATCAAGAAAAACGAATAGAAACAAAGAATAGGGAAAAGCTGTACGGGATTTCGTCACGCTACTAGCAAGGCTTTTGCACAGCTGGGTTCCAACGCCCAAGGTTGGCAGTTAAGTTCGGAGAAACGCCTGTTGAAAGGCGTTTCGAACTCGGTCGTAAACCACGCATTGGTCACTGTGAAACAGGTCTGCTAGCAGGCCTGCTGCACAGCTGGGTTCCAACGCCCAAGGTTGGCAGTTCGGCTCGGAGAAACGCCTGTTGA
>SLOZ01000385.1 GCA_007132255.1 Limnochordia bacterium
CGGGGAGAGAACAGTCACCCTGTTTTGTGGAACTCAGTTGAGCGAGGAGCCCACTCTTAACCCACCGATCACCGGAGAGCGGCAGCTGTGGTCTGCAACTGCGGCATAACCGTGCTCAACGGTCTCTTTCATCGTGCAGCAGCGAGTAATTTTTTCAAGGCGCCAGTTGAGCCGGCCTTCTCAGCGCTCGGCGTCGCATATTCACAATGACGACACCCAACACAATCAGGGATAGACCCAGCCATTGGTTGGTATGCAGCGTCTCACCGAACAACAGCGACGCTAGAACCACAGCGACCACCGGCTCCACTGTGGCCAAGATTGCTGCCGTACCGCTGGCTAAGGTTTTCAGTCCCACAGTGTAGAGTCCGTGGGCAGCAAAGGTTGTGACAACAGCTAAGTAGAGGATCTGCATAGTAGGAACACCAACGGAAAATGTTGGTGCCAGCTGACCAATGGAGCCGGCATAGACGGCCAAGGGTAAAGTAGCCAGTGTCATCGGCCACACAATGACCTCGAGACGGGACGCCGTCTGCAGCTCGTATTTAGCCATTGTACCCCCCGCAGCGAACGTAATACCCGAAAGGATCGCCATAACTAGACCCAGAGCGCTGATCTGCAGCGAAACATCTAAGGCCACCGTGGATACTAGAGCCGCCCCTGCCACGGACAGAAGTGCAGCGAGGAGCTTCAACCTATGCAGTGGTTCTTGAAAAACCATTCGACCCAAGAATACAGCGAAGGCCGGCCACGTGAAGTGCAGAGTTACGGTCAACGCCACACCGATAGATCGCACTCCACCCAAATACAAGAGCTGGGTGAGTACAGTGCCTAAGAGACCGTGAATCAAAAACGGCAGTGGCATACGGGGAGCTTTGAAGCCGCGATTGTACAACAGTAGAATGACCTGACCAAGGACGCTGGCAATAATCAAGCGCCACACCACGATCTGGACCGGGTGGTAGTTGGCATCTAGGAGCCCCTTGCTCACAATGCCGATGGTTCCCCAAAGGGCTCCCGCAACTAACGGGAATGCTGGACCGAAGGTCTCGGTCCAGGGTCGCTCAGCCACATCTATGGCGCGATCATGCAGAGATTCGTTCATGAGCAGATTCTCCTACTTTCTGCCAGCCACCATCGCTCTCCCGGTAAGCAGGCCTATCATATGTATGCTTGATTGTCTTCGACACTTCCACATACTCTTTCCTTCTCCATTCCCACCACGCGCTGGCTTTTCTTCCTCCGCTGTCCAATCCTTCGCCTGTCAGTTAGACGGCATGATCGGGTATGCTGGCACACAGATTGACAAATGACCTGGTGAGCGGTCTCCAGGACCCTAATACCGCTGCTGTTTTTGGCTGGAGCCCATAGGGGGCTTCATCGCAAGAGCTACGGAGTTCCTCTAGACAACTATTGCCGAGTGCCTGTGGCCATTGCTGGCTAACACTCGTGAGCCATCTGTTCTTTCTCGAGTTGAAAGCAGAGAAACAGATCCTCTGCGACTTCTCTGTAGACCTGTGGCTTTTGCATAACGTCTCCTATTAGGCACCTGCGTGCGCAGCACACTCGCAGCCGTTTAACCATCCAAATTGTGCATCAGCTTCATAACAGCTAAACTCAATCTCGCATGGTTGCTTACTGAAGACCTGCAAACATGGGCGATCTAGCTCCTTCAACGTTCAAAGCGACTCAGTGAGCGTGACACGAATGGTTCGTTCCGGACTACATACCCCAATCCTGACGCAGATCGTCGAAAATCTTGGCACAAGCAATATTGTCCCGCAGTGGTACCAGATCACTTTCGATAGCACCCTTTCGATACAGATCAGCGAAGTGTTCCATCTCGAAGGAAAATCCGTCTTCGAAGTCAACGGCAAACGTCTCCACTAGATTGTCTTGATTGTCATATAGTTCGCATTTGTTGGAGCGAATAAAGTCATAGATGACGATATAGCCTTCAGAACCATAGATCTTGGCATCCGGGTTTGTGTTCGCTGTCAATCCACAGCTCAACGAAGCTAACGTATCACTGGCAAACGCCATGGACATAGCAACGTAATCATCAACCCCCGTTGGGGCTTTTGTCGCCACCCCTTTGACCATCGTCGGAGTTTCTCCGAGGATACCCATGGTGAACTCAATGGGATACACCCCGGCATCGAACAAACTCCCCCCAGCAAGGTCCGGATTGTACAACCGGTGCTCTGGGTCGAAGGGAACGTTGAAGCAAAACGACGCGTCGACCAATTTCACCTTGCCGATCCGGCCTTCCATTAACCAGCGTTTGGCTTCGATGAATGTTGGGAGACACCGGGTCCACATGGCTTCCATCAGCAAAACCTTCTTGGATCGGGATAATGCGGCCAAGGTTTCGGCGTCTCGTTGGTTCGTCACCAAGGGCTTCTCACACAGGACGGCCTTGCCGTGTTCCAAACAGAGTTTGACGGCATCAAAATGAAAATTGTGCGTGAGACCAATATAGACAACGTCCACCATGTCATCCTCAACCAACTTGAGGTACCCTTCATAGACTTTCGGCGCTCCGTGCCGCTGCGCAAACTCAGCGGCGCGTTGTTCATTACTCGAAGCCACTGCCGTTAACTCGACACCATCGACGCTGTTCAGCACCTCCGCAAACCGGTTGGCGATGTCACCTGGACCGATGATTCCGAATCTAACATTCACGCGTTTCCCCTCCTCAACTTCGATTCGTTCTTTTGGCCATCTCCGTGTATCGAATCTCGAAGCGAAACCTAACGGTTTTTGTCCACTGCATTGAACAAGGCGTCGGTCTGCTCCGCAATATCCAAAACATTACCCTCATCGAATTGCTCCACCAGATTGCAGTAGTACTGCTCACGGTCTGCTCCGCCGTCCTGGCTGTCGAGAAGGGCCTGGCAGGTCACAGCAGTATCTTCAGCAATGCGCTCGTAGCGGTAGTAGACCAAGGCAAGCATATTGACCGGCTCACCACCATAGCCCTCATAAAACCACTGGACTTCTTGCGGATCGTTCCAGACACCACCGACACCGCCACCGACGAACATCAAATCCCGTTCTTTGGGTGCTAGCAATAGGGTATCCCAATCCACAACGTTCACAACATCAACGCCGTCAACCATCACGTTCCCACCATGAATATCTCCGTGACATAGAACGTACGGAGGAGGCTCTCTGATTAGTTCTGCAAAAAGCTTAGCAGCGCGAGTCACCAAATGAGTCATTCTGACTTGCTGACGGCAAAGAAGACTTGCCAGCTTGTCCGCATAGACGTCGGCAAATGTTTGCTTGGATACCAATTGGAGGTACCACGAAAGCAAGTCCCGCCAAATCGGAGAAAATGTTTCACGACGAAGCGGTTGGCGAAGACGGTCCGGCAGAGGAACATTGTGAATAGCATGGAGAGTCTGACCCAGCATACCCCATTGATCCTTAGACAGTGGGACATCAAATCCATTCTCGCCCTGAAGATACGGATAGACCATCATACGATATCTGTCGAACATCCGATGAAGCTGGCCGTCTTTTGTTCGCAGTGGCGCCGCGATTCCAGAGATCCCCTGATCAAACAGATACCTCGGAATGGCCACAGATGACTGGTCAAAACCGCCTTTGCGCAGTTTCAGAAAAAAGCATTGGTTACCTTGAGTCGTGAGTTGAAAAACGGCTGTGTCAATGTCAAACCCAATCGGTAAAAACGAAACTGACCCAACATCCATTCCGTAAGCGTTACCCACAGCCGAGGCCAAGGCCTCATCGTCTATGGCCGGTCGTTCGAGCATCTCATAGGGTCCCTCCCCATTGCGATCAAATACCGACACGCATTGAGTTTTCAAGCACAAATGTTCCATCATACTACAACGTTTCGCGGTTCCATCAGCCTTAACGGCCTGCGTGTTGTCTTCAAAACGCCATTACAGCAGTGGGTCGGTTCCTCCAGCTCTTGTTCGGAAAGAAACATCCTGAGCAGCCATCGCGGAGCGTCCCCAGAGCGTAGTTAGTCAATTCTTTGCTTCAACAACCACGATCCGCAGATCGGTGTCACCTACGTTCGTCAGTTGATGGGTACTGCCCGTCTTGGTCAAACA
The DNA here is from genome assembly GCA_007132255.1 of Limnochordia bacterium. Lineage (GTDB taxonomy): Bacteria > Bacillota > Limnochordia > Darwinibacteriales > B1SED10-159 > SLOZ01. Next base: position 4,089 of record SLOZ01000385.1, read on the forward strand.
TACATCGCCAGGCGACATCATGATGGTCTTGCCGTCTACATTCATTTCCCCGCGCCCATCAATGATGTAGTACAACTCCTCGTTGCCTTCATGAAGGTGTTCTCCGATGGTCGTTCCGGGTGGTAAGGTCGTCTCGTGCATGAAACTCATTGAGGAGTCGAAATCGCCAGGCTCGCCTAAGAGTTGACGTACGAATACTGTTCCTTCGCCGTCATGGCAAGCGTCCACAGACCTCTTGCCGACGCTATCGTGCCCACGTTTTACATACATCTTGAAGTCCTCCCTCGTTTCTCATGGTTGCTTGGAGCGTGCCCAACCTCAGTCATACGACCACTTAAAAATCTGGTGCCGGTCTGCCGATGTGGACCGAAAACTGCATGGCGGCGATAGCCTTGCCCGTCTGTTCACTTCCATCCCTCAGAACGTTCAGGAAACTCCGCACTTCGTTCCCACCGATGTTTTATTCTGACATGACAGTCCGTTGATCATCACCCGTTCAGAAACAGCCTTTGTTAAAGTCTCGAAACGGAGCACGATTAGTTCAATACGGCTCGGCTGGCAGGTAGCTCCAACGCAAGTATGTGTCGATACCAACGCAGTCGCCGTCATAAAGTTCAACTGGCAAACGGTCGTTCCTGCGATCGTGTGCATTGAGCACACAACGCTCCCAGTCCGGAGTTCCATGTCCATCGTCCGGGGAGTTGCTCCATGATATCTCTGGCTGGACAGGAACCTATGTTCTTCCGTCATCTCCGGCTAACGCTGGAGCGGGTCGTGATCCGGCGCATTCAACTCACCGCGCTGTCGATACCATATCCGTAATCGATCTGGGCCTGCTGAGCCCAGCGATACTCGCCGAAATATCGTTTGCACCAGGAACATTTCATTGGCGCCCATGCCTTCTGCGGCATTTAGGGCTCCGGTTCGCGCAGCGACACCAATCATCTTCTTTACTCCATAGTTCCGCAAGACTTGGAGCATGAACAAGCCCATGAAGCCCAGACCCATCACATCGATGTGTTGTCAAACTCCACCTTAGTCCTGCGTCCAGCGCTGACAGCGCCCACCAAGGGTTCTCTAAGGCAGCCCATTTCGGTTCAACCCGTTCAGGAACCACAATCTAGTCATTCGTTGGAGCAGCGTACAGTCGACATACTCGTAGTTGGCACATCCCGTCAATCGATCCTCTTCTCCTGCGCTGTGAACACAGCTGGTTTCCTGTTCGGCGACGGCGGCAACTCAAGATCAACTGCGTGCCGGTGCATTTCGCTCTTGTTTCCAGCGGTGCAATTCGGATACGGACATACCTGTGGCACACACGTGTCAAGAGCTCGTGCTGCCAGCGGTTTTCGCCACCATCAAACAGCGTGGAATAACAACGGCGTCGGTACTTCCGCCTTTTGGACGGCAAGCGCACACCACAAAAAAGAAACCCTGAGACATTCCACGCAGTGAAATCCCTCAGGACTACAAACTAAACTAAGTCACAAGCTTCTCCCGGCATCCAATGCTCGTCTTCGCCATCCCACTTGACGTTGCATCCCAATGGATTGGTCAGCGGGGTCGAAACCGGTTTCCCAGCTAAGTGCTCCTCGAGAGCGTTCTCGAGGTCATTGACCGTCATCTTTTCGGGTTCTCTGGGATTGTCAACACCGCGCCCGGTGTACACAAGTTTGCGTTCCTTGTCGAACACGTAAAAATGGGGAGTCCGCAAAGCACCGTACGCCCGGGCCACGTCCTGCGACTCATCATACAGATACACCCATGGATAGTCATTTTCTTCCATCTTCTTGACCATATCGTCGAAGGAGTCTTGGGGATGCGTGTTGACACTATTGGAGTTGATCCCTACGAACTTAACTCCATGAGACGCGAATCGCTCCGCCGTCTGTTTGGTAACGTCGTCGGATCCAACAACAAACGGACAATGATTACAGGTAAAATAGACTACCAAGACTTCCGCATCACTGAAGCTGTCCAAAGAGTACTCCTTACCATCGGTCGCCGGTAATTTGAAATCCGGTGCAGTTTCGCCAAGCTGTAAAGTAAATGCCATGTTTGAAATCCTCCGTTTCGAATTTTGGTTGTCACTCGTATTGCGTCATCTTTGCAGCGTCACCTCGGTAATTGCGGTCCCAGGAGCGCAACCATCGCAAGCCCATACTCGCTTGGGGTAACATGGTCAGTCGCAGGTCAAGCTTGGTTAAAGCCCGTGACCACTCGTCAAAATTCTCTCAAACAGCCACACCCAAACCGTGGCCTAGTTCAAATATCTAACCAGCTTAAGATACCGTGCGAAGGACCAGGCAGTTCACCACCGCAGCCAGTATTACTACTGTGAAGCCCACCATCCCTAATGACGCCCACCCCGATACCAGTGCTGGCTTTCAAGGCAATGAAAGAACGGATATGCATACCTGAAATTCCGAAAACGGATCACAGTCAGATTCGAAGTCTTGGTAGCGACCCCTTCATCCGATGTGACCCGCCGAAAATTTGCAGCCATGGTAAATATGCAGCTTTGCCTGCAATGAACATCTGAGATAGGCAACCGCTGCAAGTTGGAAGACCAAGTTCACGCCCAGACTATCGCCAACCACCGGGTAGTTTACCGCTGTTCAAGCTTTTCATCTCTTCATCTAGACGAGTAATCTTCGACTGCACAGCGCTAATCGCGCGTTGATGCTCCTTCTCGTCGGCATAATCTTCTGGTTTTAGTTCCTTCAATTCCCCAGCACACTGGCTCAACATCTTCTGGACCTTACCTATACGTTGATCAATTTTATGGTGTAGTTTGCGCCGCTCCGCATCCACCGTCTTCATCTCCTGTCGCCAATCTCCGATACGTTCTCAACGCCAAACGTGGTCGGCTAACGAGGTCCGACTATCAGTTTGATCGCTGTCCGGGCTTCTCCATTAATCTCGACGTCAACAAAGGCTGGGACACACACGAGATCCACACCACTGGGAGCCAGAAAACCGCGCGCAATAGCGACGGCCTTAACAGCCTGATTTAAAGCGCCCGCTCCGATCGCCTGCATCTCTGCCTTTCCCGACTCACGAATAACTCCTGCCAATGCACCGGCCACTGAATTTGGATTTGATCCTGCTGCGACCTTCAACGTCTCCATGGATAGCATCTCCTTAATGAGAATTGACGTTCGAACTTCCAGACGCGCGATATTCACAACTCAGAACTCTGCTGCGTAAGACCCACTGCTGGATAGAACCAAGACATTTATACAGTGTACAATTCGCCATTTTCGCGCAATCCCCTCCTGTAAGCCATGCATCACCGGACCAAGCAGGGTTTTTTGGGATCGAAGGTCCAATCGGGAATCAGATACTGCATGGCCACTGCGTCATCACGGTCAGATCCGGTCAAGGTTTGATACAGTTCGTGAGCTTTTTGCAGTTGCTCCAGGTCGATATCAACCCCCAAACCAGGTCGTTCGGGAACTGCTATGCGACCGTCCTTAATGGTCAAGGGATCTTGCGTTAAACGTTCCTTGCCCTCTTGCCATATCCAATGTGTATCGATGGCTGTGATCGGGTCAGGAACAGCTGCTGCCACCTGTGTGAACATTGCCAGGGAAATGTCAAAATGGTTGTTAGAATGCGAACCCCATGTAAGCCCAAACTCGCTGCACAACTGCCCGACTCGAACCGAACCCTCCATAGTCCAAAAGTGTGGATCCGCCAACGGAATATCCACGGCGTTCAAACTCAACGCATGGCCCAGCTGACGCCAGTCCGTGGCGATCATGTTGGTGGCTGTGGGCAGTCCAGTGGCGCGACGAAATTCCGCCATGACTTCCCGGCCAGAGAAGCTGCCTTCGGCACCACATGGATCTTCGCAGTACGCTAAGACATCGCCCAAACCGCTGCAGAGGCGGATGGCTTCTTGCAGAGGCCAAGCTCCATTAGGATCTAAGGTAATCCTAGCCCTGGGGAATCTGCTTTTCAGGGCCCTTACAGCTTGGATTTCAGCATCACCGGCCATGACGCCGCCTTTCAGCTTGAAGTCTGCAAATCCATATAAGTCTGCAGCGGCTTCGGCCAGACGTACCACGGCGTCTGCAGTCATGGCCTCTTCCCGGCGCAGCCGATACCATTCATGTGCGGCCTCCGGTTCTCGTAGATACGGCAGATCCGTTTTATCCGGATCACCAACATAGAAAAGATAGCCCAGCACGTTGACATCTCGTCGCTGTTGGCCGTCACCCAACAGCCCAGCCACAGGGACATCCAAATGCTTGCCCAAGAGATCCAACATGGCTGCTTCAATGGCGGTCACAGCATGGATCGTTGTGCGCCGATCAAAGGTCTGTTGGCCACGGCCTCCAGCGTCGCGGTGACGAAAGGCACTGGCCACTCGTCCGAGAACATTCTTGAACTGCCCCAGCGTCTGCCCCACCACGTAGGACCGGCTTTCGTCCAGCGTTTGGCGGATCCTCTCCCCGCCAGGAACTTCACCTACACCCAAGTGACCCTGGTCGTCTGTGAGCAGCACCACATTCCGGGTGAAAAACGGTGCATGGGCTCCACTCAAATTTAAGAGCATGCTGTCTCGACCTGCCACAGGAACGACCTGCATATCTGCGATGATTGGTGTCGTCATACGTTTACTCTCCTATCACGTTCCTAAAGTGTACAACACAACGGTCAGTCTATAAAAGGCCCAATGTCTGCAGAACAGCCTTTAGTGCTGCTTGGCGTTCATGACTGCAGTGCGTGATGGGCTTCACCGGAGCACCAACGTCAAGTCCGAGAAGGTTCAAACAATCCTTCATGACCACGGGGAAACTGCCGTAACTGTACGTGTCCCGTAGAGGCAATAGTTTATATTGAGCGGCCAAGGACCCTGCTAGATCGCCGGCGACAAATTTCTCATAGATCTCAACCACAAGCTTTGGTGCCACATTAGCGGTCCCGGCCACGCACCCCACTCCACCATGGGATAGAGTTGCATGGATCAGGTAGTCCGAACCGGCCAAGACTTCAAAATCCGGGATATCCTTGGTGGCGTCAATGAAGCGAATCGTCTGTGGAAAATCTGACGACGTATTCTTGATGCCAACGATATTCTCAATGCTCGCCAACCGCTTCAGCAGAGGAATCGATATGTTATTGGTCGTCTTTCCCGGGTTGTTATACAGCAGAACAGGAAGTCGCACTGCGTCTGCCACAGCCCGGAAATGTTCATACATCTCTTCCTCGTTGGGCTGGATGAACATGGGCGTTAAAACTGTCAAGGCGTCGGCACCGACCGCCTCGCCCATCCTAGCGAGCATAACAGCTTCTTTGGTCGTGATAGCGCTGGCGCCAACATAGACGGGAACGCGTCCGTTGACGTGCTCCACTGTGATCTCTGCGGCTCGCTGCTGGTTGATGGAATCGAAGGCATAGAACTCACCGTTACTGCCTAGGACAAAGATACCGTGGACGCCGCCGGCGATGACGTAGTCGATGACTCGCTGCAGGGCGACCTTGTCGACGTTTTCGTGGGCGTCAACGGGTGTTACGATGGGCGGGATCACACCTCGGATGTGTTGGATGTTCACTGGCTGCACTCTCCTCTCGTTTCGCTTCGGTTCACCTAAATAACGATTATATTGCTATTGCTACATCGGCGGTTTATTCTCATTGAGGCGGGTTACGATCTGTGCCAACCGCCGCTGCTTCGTGTCCTCACGTTTAGCATCGAGAAAGTGCATTGTGTACGTCCTCTGCATCGACGGTGCCATGGCCTGGAAGTTAGAATAGGCCGGTTCCACACCCCGCAGCCGCTGCGCGAACGCTTCCACATCCTTCGCAGAAGCTAACACCCGTTCCGGTGTTTCCCATGTTCCATCCAGTTTGGCCCTCTCGATGGCCTGCAGCCCGGATTCGGTCATGTCTCCGTCCGCGATAAGCTGTTCAGCCAACTTCCGGTTGCGCTGCGACCAGCGGCTGCCTTTGCGCCGTGGGCTGAATCGTTTCACATAGCGGGTTTCGTCAACGCGCTTAATCTGGCCATCAATCCAACCAAAACAAAGAGCTTCCAACAAAGCCGCATCCGCTTTGAGGGCACTGATCGCCGCTTGCTTGCCAAACACCACCCAAACCTCTCCACTGGACGCATGGTGTTCAAGCAGCCACTTCCGGAAGTCCTCCCGATCCCCAAACAGCTTTGCACCTTGCATGGTATGCCCCTCCTCGGAGTCATCTAAAACCCATCTGGTTCCAGCAGCACTTCCAGGGTCTGCCGTGCCCCCTCTTGAACCACTACGGGAAACACCACTTCCGTTTCATAGCCAATAAGGCGCACTCGCACAGTGTACTGACCCGCTGGCACATCGCGCAGCGAATAGTCGCCATCAGGGTTGGTCGTAGTTGCTACCACCACATCCATGATAGCAGTGCTTTCTCCGCGATACAAAACCACACCCGCTCGTTCCAGCGGTTCTCTGGTTTGCGCGTCGCGAACCGTCCCGCCAATGCTGGCTTGGCGCTGCGTTAAGTTAAACTCCACAATCCGTCCCGAGCCTCTAACATGGAAACTGCCCGCGTATTCCTCATAGCCCTCGGCCACGGCCGAGAAGCTATACTCCCCGCTGGGCAAATCCACTGCCGCCAAGCCACCTGGCCCGGTGCTGGTCTCGTAACTCGCCAACTGTCCAACACTCCGTGGTGATTGAGGAACCACCCGAATGCGAGTGCCGGCAAATGGCGGCGTACTGAAAAACGAGACCGGATAGGCCGTTCCCGTTGGTTCATCAGGAACAGATTCGGGCATGTCGTCGGCTGGATCAGCCTCCACAGTGGGAGCTGCGGCTTCGAAGGGGTCGTCATCGTCAACCACTGGCTCCTCGACGACCGGGTCATCGATCACCGGTTCATCCATTGCTGGTTCATCCATTGCTGGTTCATCCATTGCCGGCTCATCGACTGTTGGCTCAGCGATACCTCCGGCATGATCTGTTTCGCCGGTTTGAGCACCGACATCCGACCCACCGACAGCCGTATCCTCAGGCCGTGGACCAGCGGGTAACTCACCGGTTTCAAGATCCGCCAGAATGTCATCGGGAAGATCCACTGAAAATTCTTCCGGCAGATCATCGTCGCTGTCTTCGATGCCTTCGGGTTCCGGAAGAGCGACTTGCGTATCTTCAGGCAGCGTCTCAGCAGGCGAAGCATCGGTGTCGAGTTCCGGCAGCATATCATCGAGAAGGTCCACGAAGAGTTCCTCAAGCGGATCGTCTGCGATGATCTCGGACTCCGGAGCAGCGAGTTCAGGCGGCTCTTCTGCGTACAGCGCCTGGATTGTTAAAGCGCTCTCGATACGATCAGGTGTTACACTCCAACCTCGAAACTCGTAGCCAGGACGCGTGGGCTCTTCAGGAAGCACTGGTGACTGTCCATGGCTCACCGATTGGACGTCCAGGACCTGGCCGTCCCAGTCTACGAACTCTACGCGATGCTCCACAGCCTCATACTGTGCCGTCACCTGTCCCCTGCTGGTTATATCTGTAAGGTCAGCATTCCAGCCGACAAAGTCGTACCCCTCTCGCTGCCGTGGTTCTGGGGGGTCAGCCTCTCCGCCATGCGGAACCATCTGCACTTGGATAATTCGTCCGTCCCAATCTCTAAATGTGATCTCGTAAACTCGACTCTCATAACGAGGAGAAACATCCAATGATGCCGTAACATACTCAATGGATGGTTCCCAGCGTAAGAATAGGTACCCATCCCGCTGCGGAAGAACTGGCGGAACGGCAGGCGTCCCATGGGCAACCTCCTGGACCTCAAGAATGTCATCGTCCCAATCCCTAAAGGTCACCGTGTGACGATCGCGAACAAGTTGAGCCGTAATAAACACATCGCGCCCAGGCATGGTTAACACAGTATGGGCGGCCGTTTCATCGCCAAGGTGGCCTGCATTGGTATGCCAGCGCACGAAATCAAAGCCGGCGGCTGGTTCTACCCGCAGTTCAACATCCTGGCCAGGCCGATAGCGATGGATCCCTAATTCAGGAGACGTCTGCCCGGCGCCATCCACCATGATCTGCATGCGATAGGTAGGGAGCAGGATTCCCGAAACGTAAAGCATAAACAAAGCTGCTGCGAGAGCTGCTAAGAACAACAGACTTCGAGTCCATCCCTTCATAATCCGGCACCTCCATACAGCCTAGTTGTAGTTAATATTCTGCGGACGTGACCATATACCTGTCATTTGTTAGCGGATTGGACCTGGAATCATGGAAATCCGGCGGCAGGAATGTCCACCGGACCGATGAGACCCACTGCTTGGACTGTTGGGTGTCCGGAACACCGGATCTTCATGAAATATCCAAGGGTGCCTTACACTCTGGTCATATCAAACTGAACTGCGAGGAGCACGGCCAATATAAACTTACAGAGTCAACTGGGACCGGATGCACACCTCTACTTTTCGAAATCCATGGTCCATGCTGCCCCGAGGATGTACAGGTGAAGGATAACGTCTAGTGCCTAAATCTACGATGACCTCGCTGGCATAGCAGTCACGATGTGAAGTCCGCACATCATCGGTTTCTGCTCCAGAGCGCGCAAAAGCAGCCGTTCCTGTGGCTGCTTGGTTGCTGTGTTCTTTCGAAATGGTTGGCGAAATCTAGAGGGCTCGGGAGTCAAGTTGGACAACCATTGGTCCTTGAAAGGCGTCTTGGCCGCAGGGGTGCACGGCGGAGACACTAGTGTCTGGCTCAACGATGCCGTGAACCCACGTTGTTGTATTCGATGGTTATCTGGCCATCGAAAGCATCAAACGTTTCGATGACGATCAGGTAGTCTCCAGGCTCCAACTCCACAGCGAGTCGTTCGCGGATAAGGTCGCCCGCCAGCATGAAGTATGTGTTCTGAGCTTCCTCCAACGAAATCACTGCAGTTCCGCGTTCAATCTCAACTGCCACATCAAACTCATACTCCGAAGCCTGCTTGACACGGAAGATCTTGGTATCATAACTGCTGCTGTGTCCAAAGGAACGGCTGATCGTACCGGTGTCTCGAGCACGAGAGTGGCTGACGGCTGTTCCCGGCAGGTTGAGTTGACAACCTGGGATCAACAGCAAAGGTACCAGCAGCACAACGAATATGGGCCATCGCAATCCAATCACCCCTTGAGTCATTTATCCGGCCATGACTCGTGGTCACTTAGGATCTTCTTGAGGACGCAGGCTCTTGATTTCTTCGTCCAATCGGTCAACTTCCTTCTTGAGCGTGCCAACTTGTGCCAAGGCACCTAGAGCAAAGACAAAGGCTATGGGGGCTAACAGACCAATTATTTCCATAGGAATACCTCCTTGTCGTTCTGCCTACATTGTATCGTCTGGCACGTCGTGCCGTAACCATCTCCGGGTGTAGTTTTGCTCGGTCTCAGGGTGGATGTGGACACCTCTGTGCCCTGTCGGTCCCTTACACACAGAGTGAAGAAAGCCGTCCTGGGCGATGTAGCCTATCCGCTACCGCTGAGTCGCTGCACTGCTTGCGCAGCGTTTTCCTCTACCTTTTCCGTTGACTGCGTAGGTTTCACAACAATAGCATGGTATAATAATGAGCAACCCGAAATACTATTGAGAATTCCTAGAGGTGATCCCATGAATCCGCGCGCCCTGCGTTTAGCCGTGGGCTGCTTGATTATTGTCATGATGACCATCGGCTGTTACGTTTGCATGGCCGTCTATCTCCTGCCCATCAGCCAAGCCATGGATTTATCCATCGGACAGGTATCGCTTCTCTTTACCTTTGGCAGCCTCGCTAGTGTTATCACATCATTGGTCGTAGGCAAACTTCTGCAGCGTTTTCCAGTGCGACTGCTCGTGGCGGCAAGCGGCGTGCTGCTGACAGTCTTTTTCTTTACCATCTTCCTCAGCACCAACATCTTCTTGATCTATGCCGGAGCCTTTTTGTTTGGCATTGCTTTGATTCTATCTGGGTTTACCATGGCCCAAGTCCTAATCACATGGTGGTTTATCCGAAACCGCGCCAAAGTCATGAGTTTCATGAACATAGGCCTTGGTTTGTTTGGTGTTATCGTCGTTCCGATCGTCGCCAATCTCATCAATGTGTTGGGGTTACAGCAGACCGCTCTTCTGCAGGGGCTGATCATGGGTGGCTCCATTGTACTGGCCAGCATCTTTTTGCTGTCAGAACACCCGGACACATATGGTCTCAAACCCGTGGGATACGCAGACTCCGCAGTGGCGGCTGCGGCGGGAACTCCGGCACCTTACGAAAGCCAGCTAAGCGTCAAACAGCTCCGGCGCTTCCCGTCTTTTTGGATGATTCTCATCGGTTCCGTATTTGTGGCCGGGGCCGGAACCGGCTTCATGAATACGGCTGCCGCCTTTTACGCAAACATGGGCTTGAGCGCCGTGACGGCAAGTTACTGCATTTCCATTTACAATGCTTCGAAGTTGTTTTGGTCTCCGTTTTATGGCACTCTGACCGACCGGCACGGTCCAGGCACAGCTTCGGTTATCTGCGGCCTGATTACGGCTGCGATCTTTTTTGCTTCGCCGCTGCTCAGCGGGTTTGCCGGAGCCGTTATGGTTGCTGTCTTCGTGGCCTGCGGAAGTTTCGGTGGAATGTTAGGCGCCGTCAGCTTCGCCACGGTCTTCGGCACGAAGGAAGCTGGCAACCTCATCGGTTACGCCCACGCGGCCACAAGCCTCGGCGCCATGCTGGGAGCCCCCATCGCTGGGTTCCTGTTCGATGCCACCAATAGCTATACCATTTATATGATGCTGGCCGGAACGTCGATGCTGATCACCACTGTTCTAGTGGGTCTGGGCACCAGTAAGAAAGCTGTTCAAAGGGTTAAGGATCGCGAAATCGAACTTACGGAACTCTCTGCGTAGCAGGATCGGCAGGACTGATGGTATCTCCGTGCAATCAAATGACCCCCGGCTCGTATCGAGTCGGGGGTCTTGCTTCGCATTCACCGTCAGTCCTTGTGCGAGAGCACTTCCACTGTGAGATCCTTTCGGGTCTCCCACGTAATCCTGGCAGATTTTGTGCAGGCCAGTAAATCAGCCTGCGCCTCCTGCAGTAGCGGCAAGATAGCTGTTGGCGCCGCAACGCTTAAGCCAGCTATTGGTTCCTTTAAGGACATGTTTCGGTCTGACTTATGCTTTCGAACCTGGGCTACGATGGAGCGGCAAGCTTCCCCGAAGTGCAGAAGAATGGCGTCTGTTGTCCCGTTGATCGCCAGATGCGTTTGGTGGAGCGAGGCTGCTGTTTGCTGGTCCCGATAATAGGCCTGGTAGATCTCCTCGGTAATGTGCGGCACGAAGATACCATACAACTTCAGCAGCTCCAACAGCACATAGTGGAGAGCCGATTGCGCCGATCTTCTCTGTTCGCGGCCCCGAGCCTCTGGATTATAAAGGCGGTCTTTGACAATCTCCAGATAGTCGTCACAGAAATCGTGCCAAAAGAACTGATCGACTTCTTGCCGAGCCGCGCCCACTTCGTATTGTTCAAGCAGGCCAGCTGCTCTATGCTTCACGGCCTCACAACGCTCAATCAGCCAGCGATCCACAGGTGTTAAGCAGTCAATCTGGCTTCCGGCGAAGTCTTCGAGATGCATCAACGCAAACGTGGCAGCATTCCACAGCTTGGTCAGGAAACGCTGCGATGCCTGAAGTTCGTTTACGCTGAACGTGGAGTCCGTGCCCAATCGCGACGTGGCTGCCCAATACCGCAGGCCGTCAGCACCATAGGTTTGTACGAGCTCACTCGGAGCCAGCGATGCATTGCCCTTGGATTTGCTGAGCTTTTCACCGCGTTTAGCTAGGACAAATCCACAGATCATGATATCTCGCCAAGGAATGGTGCCGGTGTGGTACAACTGCTTCACGATGGTGTAGAAGGCCCACGTGCGGATGATCTCATGAGCCTGCGTTCGCATGCTCATGGGCACCAGGCGTTCGGTCCAATCGCCGGACTCCTGCCATCTGGCGTTGATCAAAGGTGTCAACGACGATGTAGCCCACGTATCCATGACGGCTGACTCCGGATGAAATCGGGTTCCACCGCAAGCGCAGTGGATCTCTGGTTGGTCTTCCAGTGGATTTGCCGGTAGTTGCCTCTCCGACGCAAAGACAGGATCACCGCAGTCTTGGCAGTACCATACCGGAAAAGGAACACCGAAATACCGCTGGCGTGAGATACACCAATCCCATTTGAGATTTTGAACCCAGATTCGGTAGCGTTCCTTCATGTAGTTGGGGTACCATCGAATCTGGTCGGCGGCATCCAAAAACAGCTGTTTATCCTTAAGGACATTGATGTACCACTGTCGCGAAGGGATGATCTCCGTCGGAGTCCCACAGCGCTCGTGAACGGCCACGCTGTGGACGATATCCTCTTGTCGGCGCAGGAGGTCTGCTGAGTGTAGTGCGTCGACCATAGCTTGCCGGGCCTCCGTCACCGTCATGCCCCCGATGATTGGCACTTCGCTGTCAACGACGCCATCGGCAAGAATCACCCTGCGGTAGGGCAGTTGGTAGTCCAAAAACCATTCCAAATCCACCGTGTCACCGAACGTGCAGCACATAACAATGCCCGACCCCTTATCCATAGCCACTCGATGATCAGCCACTACCGGCACGCTATGGCCAAACAACGGTACATCAGCAGAAGCGCCAATGTAATGACAAAATCGCTTGTCGTCGGGATGGATGAACAAAGCCACACAGCCGTAGAGCAGTTCGGGGCGAGTCGTTGCAACCTCTACTTCACCCCCTCCGATGGAGAACGCAAGCCAATGAAAGGCGCTGGGATGTTCTGCCGATTCCAACTCAGCTTGTGCAATGGACGTTGAACACTGCGGGCACCATAAAACCGGAGACTCCTTGTGGTAGGCTTTGTCCCTACGTACCAACTCCAGGAAAGAACGCTGGGCCAGACGCTGCACCCGAGGACTCACTGTTTCGTAGGTTAATGACCAATCCACACTGAAGCCCATGGCCTGAAACAGTTCGCGGAAGTCAGCTTCGTATTTAGCAGCGGTCTCATAACAGAGCTTGGTGAACTGACTGCGCGACACAGCGGTGGCTCGAAGACCATGTTCCTTTTCTACTAAGCGTTCCGTGGGAAGACCATTGTCATCGAAGCCGAGGGGATAGAAGACGTTCCTGCCCCGCAGTCGTTGGAAGCGGGCCACCATCTCGGCTTGGGTATAGGAAAAAATGTGACCGATGTGCAGACTACCACTGACTGTAGGCGGTGGCGTATCAATGGAAAAGACCTCACCGTCGGCCTCCGGGTCAAATGCATAAACGTTTTCGGTTCGCCAAAATTCCTGCCACCGCCGTTCTGCCGTGGCCATCTCGTACTTCTTAGCCAACATGTGAATGTCTACCTCCTTGTCTTTGGGTACGCAAAAAACCCTCCGTCCACAATTAGGACGAAGGGCTGCTCCGCGGTACCACCTATGTTCGCACCGTAGGCGCGCACTCTTTTCAGGTACGGGCTGTTACGGCCGATACCCTACCTCTGCTATCGGTGAGGATCCGGTGAAGCCTACTTCCCATTGAACAGCCCTGGTCCACACATGTGTTTCACCGCCTAATGCTGACGGTTTCGCTCAAGGTCCCGCCTACTCTAAGGCGCTTTGCACTCGGTCGAAAACTACGCACGGTGCTCGATGCAGCAGGTCTGCAAGGTTTCGGTTCACGGCTCCGGGGCTACCTTCCACGCACGCCTTCGGGGGAAATCCCACCAGCTTCCCCTCTCTGTTAACCCAGCGTATGTGTACTCCTCCCCATCAACGCCTTAGTGATTTATTTAGTGA
>SLOZ01000326.1 GCA_007132255.1 Limnochordia bacterium
GAGCTGCCGCATAAACCCAAAGGAGGATGAACATGAAGCGACAGATGTTAACCCTTGGTATTGCCCTGTTTTTGGTCGTGACATTGGCGGGCCCCGCGTTAGCCGATTGGACGGGAACCATTACGCTCTGGGATGCCCCTCGTTGGCGGGATGCAGACGGTGATCCGTTTCACTGGATGAAGGCGAAAATTGTTGAGTTCGAAGAGCTGAATCCCGGAGTAACCATTGATATGGTTGAAACGCCTTGGGCCGAGATGGGCGAGCGCTTAAGCATCGCCATTGCTGGGCGATCTTGGCCGGACGTTGCGCCGGTGGACATTTCGGGCGCGGTCAATGCTGCCCATATTGAACAGGGTGTTGTAGCTGCGTTAGATTCTTTCTTCACCGACGAAGAGTTGGCTGATTTCTTTGACGGTGCTTTGGAGTCTTACACCTTTGAGGACGGTTTGTACGGTGTTCCGATGTCCATGGCCGTCCACGTGATGCTGCTCAACCTGGATATCTTCGAAGCCCGCAACGTAGAACCGCCAGTGAACGGCCGCTGGACATGGGACGAATTTGTCGAGACGGCTAAGGCTCTTACATTTGATAGTACCGGCGACGGTGTCATCGATACCTTTGGCTTCTCCACCTATGTTCTCAGTGGCTACTACGAAGCCTGGCCGTTCTTCTACATGGATGGCGGTGTGCCCATTGCGGACGGTGAGTTTGCCTTTAATTCTCCGGAAGCCGTCAGTGCAATCCAAAAGTTGGCTGACCTGAAGTTTGTCCATGAAGCCGCACCCATCGAAATGGGAAGTTCGGACGTGGGCGGTACATTCCAAGCATTTGCCCATCCTGAGCAGCGGTATGTTGCCATGCAGCCGTGGAACAGTTGGGCGATTGCTACGGTGAGTGACAGCGATGGAACTTTCTACAATCCCAACGTGATGGTGGCTGAGTATCCCATCGGGGAATCCGGCGAACCTGTCACCATCGGTGGAGCCGGTGGTTGGGTAGTCTTCCACCAACGGGACGAAGCGAAACTAGCCAAGGTTGCTGAGTTTGTTAAGTTTCTGTCCACAACCGAAGAGCAGTACGCATTTAGCCGCAATTACGGGACGTTCCCAGCTCGCTTCAGCACCCAAGAGATGGATCCCTTCGTCGACCAGCCATTGATGGCTCGGGCAGCAGAGATTCTGCAGTATGCAGTATCCGTGCCGGAGCATCGCAATTGGTCCCAGATTGATGAGCGTATTCAGACGGAGCTCCAGTTAGTCTTTGCTGGCGAAAAGAGCGCTCAAGAAGCCATGGACGATGCAGCTGCAGCAAGCCAGCGGTTGTTCTAGGTGTCCACTGAAGTGGCGGCGTTGGAGCACAAAAGAGGAACCTCGAAATCCCGTTAACCGGGATTTCCGTGACCACATCCGGCCGAAATCGCGTTTCACGTAGAGTTTTGCAGTGGACACCTAGTAAGCAGCCTGTGGCGACGCGTGTCTCCATTCGTGTTCGCCACGGCATGACTCCTCAGTGTGCAGCGGGGAAATCCAACGGAACTGAAGTCTAACGGAGTTGGATTTCCCCGGCTAGCGCTTTGAGCTGACCTGAAAAAAGCAGCTGCGCTGTTCCCATGAAGTGAGGTGGAAAAGGGATGAATAAGCCAAAGAAGAGCTTGGGGCAGCGGATGTGGGAAAGCCGTTCCGGGTATTTGTTCATTCTTCCGAAGTTCATCTTATTTAGCATTTTTGTCGCGGTGCCGATCGTGTGGTCGTTCGCCGTTTCGTTCCAGGAATATCGCATCTTTGATACACTGTGGGTCGGCTTTGACAACTTTCAGGAAGCGTTCCAGGATCCGGTCTTTTGGCGATCCCTGCGTAACACCGGCCATTACGCCATCTTTGTCATGCCCGCCAATGTCATGATCGCCCTCGTTTTGGCATCATTCATCAACCCATTGAGAAAAAGACCGCAGATCTTTTTTCGGGCGGCGTTCTACCTGCCGACGGTGGCCAGCACCGTGGTATTAGCCATGGTGTGGCGTTGGATTTTCCAAACTCGCTATGGGCTGTTCAACTACTTTCTCAGTCTAGTCGGCATCGACCCGGTGAATTGGCTGCATAGTTCAGCCACGGCCATGTGGTCTGTGATTCTCATGGCTATCCTGACACCGCCTGGTGTTGGACTCATTCTTTACTTGGCAGCCATGGCATCGATTCCAGAGACACTGTACGAAGCGGCTGTCATCGATGGGGCCAATGCCTTCACACGGTGGTGGCGGATTACGCTGCCGCTTTTGAAGCCGACAACATTGTACTTGATGATTGTTTCCACCATTGGATCGTTCCAAGTGTTTGATCAAGTGATGCTCATGACCCAAGGTGGCCCGGGGTATGCCACCACTACCATTGTCCATCGGATCTACACGGCAGCTTTTCGCGACTTTCGCTTTGGGTATGCTGGGGCCATGGCTTTGGTTTTGTTTGCGATCATTATTAGTCTGGCACTGGTGCAGTATAAACTGGTCTCCAGTGACGTGGAATACAAGGGGTGAAGCCATTGCAGCCATGGGGTTCGCGCGCAGGCCATTTTTTCCTGTACGCCATATTGACATTTTGGGCGGTGGTTTCGCTGCTGCCTCTTTACTGGGTATTCACAACCGCCATGCAGATGCCAAACCAAGTTATGGCGGTGCCACCAAAGTTTGTGCCAGCCGTGATTTCGCAGGCAATTCCGCTGTTGTCCGCCGGCGAAACCGAAGCATTTCGTGAGATTGTGACCGAGTCCTTCAGTCACCTGACGTATCTCTATACGGGAACGCGCATGGTCCGCTGGTTTATCAATAGTCTTTTTATTGGTATCGCCGCCACCTTTGGCATCCTGCTTTTGGATTCTATGGCAGCCTTTTCCTTCGCGAAAAAGGAGTTTCCCGGGAAAGAGTTCTTGTTCTGGGTCATGATCAGTACCATGATGATTCCTGGTCAGGTTATGTTGGTACCCATGTTCATGATTGTCCGCGAACTAGGCCTTATGAACCATCCCTTCGCGGTGCTGCTGCCACAGCTATCCATGGTGTTCGGAGTGTTCTTGCTGCGGCAGTTTATGAAGACGATTCCGTCTGACATGATGGAGGCGGCCCGCATCGATGGTGCTTCCGGGTGGGCAATTTACTGGCGAATCATGCTGCCCTTGGCCAAGCCTGGTTTAGCAACACTAGGCATTTTCACCTTTATGGCCAGCTGGAATTCGTTTCTTTGGCCGCTCATTGTCATGCAGCGTCCGGAGTGGTTCACACTGCCGGTGGGGTTGAAAACACTGCAGGATCAGAATCTCGTCAACTACGGCCTGCTGATGAGCGGGGCTGCCGTGGCTGCGATTCCCATGATCATTGTCTTTTTGCTGTTCCAGCAGTATTTCATCAAGGGACTGACGCTAGGCGGTGTCAAAGGTTAAACAGCAGCAAAAAACCCGACTCCTCAACAAGGAGCCGGGTTTTAGCCTGTTTGGGGCAAGGGCGCCCGAATGCCTATGGAATCCAAAGTATCCCGAAGCGGGGAAAAGTCAGTGTTCAGTGTCAGGGCCTGCCAGCAGAATAGCAAAGGAACATTGCGATGGATTGTCGCTAGATGCTTATACAGAAGTGCTTGTTCGCTGTGAGCCCGCAGGCTTTCTCCTACTTTGCCTTTAATGTCTTGGCGGTGTTCCAAAAGGTTCTCCAGGCTGTCATAGGTCTGCAGCCATTTTGTAGCTGTCTTCTGTCCCACCCGGGGAACGCCGGGAATGTTGTCGCTGGCATCACCCATCAGAGCCTTGAGATCCGGTATGCGCTGGGGCACGACTCGATATTCGTGCTGAACAGTAGCCGGTGTATAGATGCGGTTTTCCTTGGCATTGGGGACCAGGATGCTGACGCGATCGTTGACCAACTGCAGGGCATCACGGTCGGTTGTCGCTACAAAGGCTTCCATGTCCGTTGGCAGCAGACTGCTCAGGGTGCCAATCACGTCATCGGCTTCATATCCAGGGAGTTCAAACACCGGGATGCCAGCAGCATGCAGCAGCTGGCGAATCAGCGGCAGTTGGTCTCTAAGCTCGTCGGGCATCGGCGGTCGCTGGGCCTTGTAGCTGGGAAACAGATCATGGCGAAACGTCGCAGCCTTGCAGTCTGACGCCACCGCCACAAAATGTGGTTGAATTTGATTGAGCAGCGAAGATAGGGTATTATAGTAACCAAGAGCGGCGTTGATGGCCTGACCTTGGCGGGTGCGGATCGTTGTGGGCAGCCCGAAGAAGGCGCGGTATGTAATGGAAAAGGAATCGAGAATCAGGATTCGTTTGACAGCCAATGTAGGAACTCCTTTGCTTTGCTCATTTCGTTCTATTATAACACAAACAAGGAGTGAAACCCCATGTCGGATCGGTTGAGTATTCCAGAAATATTTGCTCTGCAGCGCATTGCTGTAGTGGGTTTCAGCACCAATGCCCAGAAACCCTCTCACAAAGTGCCCAAATACCTCATGGAGCAAGGGTATACGGTGTATCCTGTGAATCCAGGTGCTGACGGAGATATTCTGGGACAAACAGTGTATGCGACGGTGGCGGAGATTCCCGAACCCGTCGATGTGGTCTGTGTCTTTCGACCGTCAGAGGCGGTACCCGAGGTTTTGGAGGATGTGCTCGAGCGCAGCGATGTCAAGGTGTTTTGGATGCAGCAGGGCATTACCAACGCTAGTGCAGCCGCTAAGGCAGAAGAGCACGGAATGACCGTAATCCAGGATCGCTGCATGCACCAGGAACACACTGCTCTTTGAGGGCATTCGCTGTTCATTGAATGCATGGCAGCGGCGACTTTGAACGAGTGGAAGGGGAGGCTGAGTTCGTGGGTGTATATCCCTTTACGCTGGCGGCCACGTCACTGACGTACCCGCATCGCGATTTGATCCATAACCTCATGCAGCTGCCGCCGATCTTTGACGGCGTTGAGATCATGTTGGAGTATCCGCTCACGCTCCCACTAGAGAAAGAACAGCGGCAGGCGGTGGAACGTTTGGTGCGAGAGCGGGCTCTGTCGGTAACGGTTCATCTTCCCCTCAGCTTACAGCTGGCCAGCACCAATCCGTGGTTTCGGGATGCCTCGCTGCGCACTTTGGACGAGGCTTTTCA
>SLOZ01000413.1 GCA_007132255.1 Limnochordia bacterium
CCCAGCAGATAGGCATAATCAATGGCCTGGACATATCCGGACCGCCGGCCCGGCACATGCACGATGACATTCCGCTGCCTTACCTTTGCCAACTCCTCATCAAACAAAAGGCGGTCATCCTGTTCGTCATCACCCTTATCCGCCGGCGACTCCAGTTCGAACAAATGACGGTTTACCGCCTCCACCAGATCACCGTAGGCATCACCAATAACATGACCCGCTTGAATGGCGGTGGATACATGGTGAATAAAGAATATCAGCACGGAAAGACCAGCAAGAGCCATGACTAAGGCGCCGGTCACGGAAAGACCCGGCACCGTCACCACTTCTGCATGTGCACGCATAGCCTGCAAAACCCACAGACAGTACACAAACGTGCTGATATATGTTCCCAGTACTACCTGGTTGCCAAAATCCTTCATGAAGTTGCGGAGCAGACGAGGACCAAAATGACCCGATGCCAATGTCAACGCCACGATGGTAATCGAGAATGTAACCCCCGCAAGACCCACCATGGAACTGGCCACTAAGGTCAAGACGTCCGTTGCACCCTCACCGCTGCCACTGTAGGCTAACGTCTGCAAGAACGGTGAGTCAGCAACCACATGTGCATCCAGATAGAGCAGCAAGACAGCAAGGCCAAAACTGAACGTACTCATCAAACTGGGAATAAACCAAAAGCTAGCTTGAATCTTCCGCCATTTATTCTCCAGGCGAGCGCGAAAACTGCTGCCGTGAAGAATATGCCGTTCTTCCGGTAAGCGGCGCATCGAAGCGTAAACTCGGCCGTAACCCTTTCTGTTCGCCATATGCTCTCCCTCCCAAACGAGCCTAGAAACGCGTTGATAAAGTGCCCTGGCGAGCTCATAACAAGAGACTCGAAATCGCTTTAGCAGCGATTTCACCGAGGTGTTCGGCATGAGTTTGCTCGGGATACCAGGAAAATCAACACGTTCCTAGCAGACCTGTTTCATAGAGTACAATGTGTGGTTTACGATCGAGTACGAAACGCCGTTTAGCAGGCGTTTCTCCGAGTTGAACGATCAACTTTGGGCGTTGAAACACGTCTGTGCAACAGGCCTGCTAGAACCCGTTGGTTCAAAACCTCAACGACCACGAACTGGTGATCAATTTGCCATTTAGAGAGTGCCAAAACTGCCGGCACGACTGGGTCGTTAACCGCGCCTGGCTCTCGACGAAACAGGTTTGCTGGGACTGGGCTAAAGCTGCGTGTCCCAAAGACCACAGAAGGGATCGACGGGATTGTAGCCCTGGAACTCCGAGTGCCCAAGAATCTTCTGGACAACGGCTTCGACCACATAGGGACTGGGCGTGTAGCCATTGATAAATGTTTTGATCCGCGGGACATCCTGGAGATGGTACGGCCCGCTGACAGAAATGAACATCGTCGGTAGTTCATGGATAAACTTAGGTACATTCACACCCATGGGTGGCGCCCAATTGACCCGGATCACGGTCTGGTTGCTGTAGGTTCCCACATTTGCGAAGTAGATAATAGCATCAAACGCAGCGACGATTTCCCGTACCGG
Organism: Limnochordia bacterium; assembly: GCA_007132255.1. Classification (GTDB taxonomy): domain Bacteria; phylum Bacillota; class Limnochordia; order Darwinibacteriales; family B1SED10-159; genus SLOZ01. The sequence goes on from SLOZ01000413.1 coordinate 1,551, forward strand.
GCGCGTGCGGAATGCCATGCCTTCGCTGGGATCAAACACAGTGATCTCGAATCCAGCCTCTTCCAGACGTTCAACGAACTGAGGATGGCGGCTGGTGCCCCCTGAGTGAGCCCCGGGGACATCGGCATCGCCCAAAACATAGAGCAGGATTCGCTTGTGTCGTTCTAGGGATAAGGGCAGCATGTCTTGGGTGTCTTTCACCAACGTTACGCTTTGGTCAGCGCATTCTCTAGCCCACTGCTGATGCTCTTCGCAGCCTATGCGTTCCAGCGCGTCCGATCCTGGAACCAGCGTCCCAGCGGCCTGCTGTTCAGGCAGACCCAAGGAAGCCTTAAGGGCCAAGATCCGGGTAACCGCTTCATCAACGCGATCAATCGTCAGCAGACCGCGGTCCAATCCATCTAACATGTATTCATAGTCTTCCTGCAGATTTTGGTTAAACAAAAACATGTCGCAGCCGGCAGCAATGCTGAGCGGTACCGCATCACAACGCTTCATCATCTGCATAAACCCTGCCATGGGTGTGGCGTCGGTCACGATCACACCTTCAAAACCCAGCTCGCTGCGGAGCAGGCCCTGCAGAAGTTCCGGAGCCAGCGTCGCCGGCAGCATATCTTCGTCTCGCAAATCCGGAGCCAGCGTATGCTGCAGCTTCGGCGCGAGAATGTGCCCTACCATCACCGTCTGGGCCCCTTGATCAATGAGTTGTGCATAGATAGCGCCGAAGGATGCTCGCCACGCTTCTGGAGACAAATCGTTGACCGACGGCAGCAGGTGCTGATCCCGCTCATCAACGCCATCACCCGGGAAGTGCTTGATCGACACTGCCAAGCCTTCTTCATGCAGAGCCTTCATGTAGGCGGCACCCATCTGACGGACTGTATCGGGATCGGAACCGTAGGTGCGTGTATTGGTAATCGGGTTGCGAAAGTTCCAATCAATGTCAACGACCGGTGCAAATGCCCAATTTAGACCAAGGGCGCGTCCCTCGGCACCGGCGATCTGACCCAGTCGAGCAGCCGCAGCGATATCCCCAGTAGCGGCAACCTGCATCTGCGTACCGTAAAGCGTGCCCTCGGAAGCAATTCCCACTCCACCGGACTCCAAGTTGGCGGCTAACAGCAGCGGAACTTCGCTGCGATCCTGCAGAAATCGGTGCGCTTCCTGAACCTCGTTCTTGGGTCCAGGTCGAAACATAATCCCGCCAAAAGGCACTGTATCCAACATGGCCGTTAGGGCCTCTTGATCGTACGAAATACCAATGGGACAGAACATTTGGCCCACCTTCTGTTCCAGCGTTAAGGAACTCAGCGTTTCCTGCACCCATGTTTGCTGTTCATCATTGAGATAAAAGGGTGCTTGACTCAAATCCAAATCCTTCGCCCTCCCTCGTCGCTACACACTATAACCTCAAGGCACTGGTTTGTTTGACGCCTTTGGATTCTTCAGCCGTCAAAGAACGCCATTACGTTTGGCAGCGAATGGCCGTCTCCAAGGCGATTTCCATCATCGTCGTAAAGCTGACCTGTCGGTCATGGGCTGGAAGCTCCTTACCGCTGTGCAGTTCATCTGACACGGTTAAGATGGTCAGGGCATTCTTTTTGGCCTTAACAGCGTTCATATACAGCGCGGCCGCCTCCATCTCTACGGCTAAAACACTCATTTTATCCCAGTCCAAAGCTGAGCCCACGTCTTTGTAGAAGAAATCCGAAGAAAGAACATTGCCAACATGGTAGTCCTTACCCATTTCCTCAGCCACCTGCACAGCAGTGCGCAGCAAATCGAAGCTGGCGATGGGTGCGTACGTTCCCGGCAGCGCATATTGATCAGCATAACTGCTGTCGGTACAAGCGCCCATGGCAAACACCAAATCCATGATCTTGACATTCGGGCTGATGGCCCCGGACGATCCAACGCGGATGATGGTATCAACATCGTAGAAGTTAAAGAGCTCGTACGTATAGATACCGACCGATGGAATTCCCATGCCGTGTCCCTGTACCGAGACGCGCTCTCCTTTGTAAAGACCGGTAAATCCCAACATGCCACGGACTTCATTGTAACAAGTGATCTCTTCCAAAAAATTCTCGGCGATAAACTTGGCCCGCAGTGGATCTCCGGGCATCAAAACAGTCTTGGCAATATCTCCTTGTTTGGCTGCATTGTGAGCTGTCGGTACTGACAAAACGATCTCCTCCCATAGTGCGAAATTGTTCGTTGGAACACCGCCTATAGGCGGCTCCAACTGGGTGTCGAGTCAGCAAATCAAGAGCAGCGGAATGGAACAGTTCTGCTAAAACCGCAGTCGCTCCCGTCTACACGGAATGCTGGATCATCAGTCATGATCCTCTTTGAGCAGACGGCGTTCTCCCTTGATCGCTTGGATTGGATTAATGTCCTGGGTTACTTCAATCGTACCAAGGTACGAACCGTCCTGGGCCCGAACGGGAAAATAGCGGATGTAAACATACTGTTCACCCATGGTGATCCAAAAATCTGCGGACTCCCGTTTCCCCGCTTTGAGCTCCTCAACGATCTTTTGTACGATATGGACGCTGGCTGGCGGATGACAGTTTTCCACACGGCGGCCAATGATGGTCTTGGGGCGAGCAAAAATGCGCTCCTTCGTTTGCGAAAAGTACCGAACGATACCATCGTGATCAACGAAGGTGATATCCACTGGCAGCGCCTTCAGCAGAGCATTGACCTCCGCAGGCAGCAGCGCCCCGGTGTCCAAAGGAATTCTCCCCATGGTCTGACCTTCGTCCGGGGTCTCGCTGGGGATTAAGCCCGGTCCAGTCCACTGCGCCTCGGGTTCCACAAGACAATAGCCGAACTCAGCGGTAGCTTCATGCACCGCCACCCAGTCCCGATCTGTTAATGTGTCGATCACCAAGGGAAAGAGAATGTTTTCTTCTTTAAAAATCATCTCCTTCACGCCATGCATGGCATCTTCCACCGCAGCAACAACCTCATCGCGGTTACCCCTATAGGTCTGGAGTAAGTTGCGCGCTTTTTTAATCGCATTACGATTTTCATCATCCACACCCCACATCACTTTCGGGGGCGCGGTAATCCCGGCGCTCTCCAAGTACGGGAAAAGGAGGTTCTCTTTTCGGGCATAGTGCTTATCGACATCGTAGAGTTCGGCCAGATGTTCCTGCATGGCTGCTTGGTACCGCTTACCCCCAGTTTCCGCAAACGCTGCCAGCGCTGGCTGCAACTGGTTGTTGAGCAGTTGCTCTAAAGCTCGGTTTTCCTGTTTGAAGACCTGCAGCGGGTGGCCCGGTTCCTCTTCAGGACCGACCTTGCCATGGATAGCGGCGATGGATCCCTTGAATAGACTAGCGTGGACGTCACACAGCCGTTGAATCTCTTCCACTGGCAGACCTTCTGCCACCAAAGCCTGCTCCATGGCAGTGATTTCGGCGGTAGATACGTCTCCGAAGACAGCCGCAAAACGGGGCTTTACATCCTCCAACGACGCTCCTTCATGGAGTTCTTTGATAAATTCCTTGAGTTTCTGTTGGCGATACTCACGATTTTGCAGTCCTTCACTC
>SLOZ01000469.1 GCA_007132255.1 Limnochordia bacterium
CACCCAGAGATGCTTGAGCATATCCACAAACTTCGCCCAACTCCAGGGAGCCATCACATACTCTGTGGAAAACAGCCCGCCGACACTAAATCCGAAATGCACGGAAGAAACGTACATCAGCATCAAAGCCAGCATGAAATTGGGAATGGACAGTCCCAAAAAGCCCAAAAAAGTAAAGACATAGTCACCGGGAGAGTGTTTGCGCACCGCACTGTAGACGGCGATGGGAAAGGAAACAACCCATGAAAACAAAAGGGCTGACACGGAAACCACAAGAGACAGCGCCAAGCGCTCCCAGATCAGATAACTCACGGGTCGATTCCACTCAAAGGAAAAACCAAAATCCCCCCGCAGTAAAATACCCTGCATCCAACTAATGTACTGGACGTACAACGGCTGGTCCAAGGAATAACGAATCCGCAGAGCTTCCACCAGATCCCGATTCACGTCATCGCCTGCGGACCGCATCTGAGCAATCATAGTATTGAGATAACTGCCCGGTGGCAGTTGAATGATGGCAAAAGAAACGATGGAAATAAGGAAGAGAATGGGTATCATCTGTATCAGACGTCTGACAATAAACCGCAGCATAGTGTGCCCTCCAGTCCAAGACCAACGGCGCCTAGCAGGCCGCTGATTGCAGCGCCGGACTGCGGCATATCGGCCCCAGCGGCTCTGCTGACAACATGTAGATTAGGCATAGGGAAGCTGTTAAAGAAACAGCTTCCCCATGCCACATTCACTGAACAAACGTTTACATCACGATCACTATCTCCAAAACCACTGGTAGGGCTGGTAGACCGCCGGGTTGGCCGGATGGCTGTGGGCCCCGTTTTCAGGCACATTGCGGAGGTCATTGCTCGCAAAGGACAGGTTAAATGGCACACCCACCGTCCCAATGGTCCAGAAGTTGTCGCCCCAAATATGGGCGATTTCCCGGAGATATTCATTGCGAACATCCACATCATCGGTGGCCGGAGCCAGTTCGAAGTAGATTTCGCGGATTCGCTTGGCATCGGCCGGCGGCTCCACACCATCGGCTCCGCCGGTGTCAAACCACTGCTCCCATAGCGGTGCCATGACATAGGTGATCAGATGACCCGTCTGCTCCAAGGGAATCAAAGGATCTGCCAAGTCAGCAAAGGTCAGCATATGGCCGTTGCCCTCGCGATGGGTCTCCCAAAGGCCTCGTTCCATCATATTCAGGATGAGGCGGATCCCAACATCCTCCCAATAGCTGATCAACAGTTCGCCGCCGGATCCGTGGTGGAGGTGGTGCGTACTGCCGTCAATGATGAGTGTGAGGCGCTCACCGTCAGGACGCAAGCGATAGCCATCTCGATCGCGGGCATCCAAACCCAACTCGTCAAGGATTTGGTTGGCCAGTTCCGGATTGTACTCAATATACCGCTGGTCGACTTCCTCAACATAGGCAGGGTGCTCATGGTGGAAGTGACCGTGACCTGGACGGGCAATGCCGTTAAACAGCACGTCATTGACTTCATCCCGATCGATAGCGTAGGAAAGAGCTTTCTTGAAGTCGTAATCGTGCAGCAGCTCGACCAAGGCCTCGTCGCCGTCATAGGTAGCGTTGAACATGATGTTCAAAGCACCGGGCGTTCCGCCATGGGTACGGATGATGCGATAATCCCCGCGTTCTTGGTTATTGATGTACATAGGCAGATCACCATAGGTCGTCCACAGGTGCCGCGTAATGTAGTCAATTTCCCCGGCCATCAGCATCAGTTTCATCACTTCAATCTCGGGTACGAGAATCCGGTGCAGTGTGTCGACGTAAGGAAGCTGGTTGCCTTCCTGATCTACTTTGTAATAGTACGGATTCCGCTCAGACACCAAAATGGCATCGTCAAAGTCCGTTGTGATAACCCAAGCATCCATTCTCGGAAGATCGGGAGCTCGGAAGTTGTTGGCTGTACCAGCCTTCTCCTCGAACAGCTGGTACCAAGCGTCAAACCCCTCGCGTTGGGCCATTGCGGCCAAGGAATCTTCATCTTGGTAGTTGATGTGGTACTGGCTGAGATAATGCTTTGGGAGATAGTTCTCGTCTCTGCCCGAAGCAATCCAGGTAATGAATGCTGCCTGAGGTGCCGGCCAGATGAACTGTACCGTGTAATTATCCAGCTTCACTACGTCCACCGGCTCGCCGCCAATGACGTAGTTTCCAGGAATGGCCGGATAGAGCTCGGGCGTGTTCATCACTTCCCACCAGAAGAGGACATCGTCGGCGGTGAAGGGTTCCCCATCCGACCAGCGCAGTCCTTCTCGAAGGTAAAACGTGATCATAGTGCCGTCCTCGGAGACCGACCAGCTTTCGGCCAAATTGCCGTGCACTTCAGTAAGCATGGGATCAAAGTTCACCAACGGCTCGCGAACCGTACGATAATAACCGGTGGAATCCGCTGGTCCGCGATGGGCCATGCGGATAATTCCCCCATAGGTACCCACTTCTTCAAAGGTTTGAATCACTAAAGGATTCGCCGGCAGACGTTCCGCCACCGGAGGAAGCTGTCCAGCCGCCACTTTGTCTGCCAATGACGGAGCTTCACCAAAATCCGCAGACACCTGGGCGGAAAGAGCCAACAGCAAGCAGAGAACAATCGCAGACACTGACCAAAGTCTTTTCATTGTCGTGACCTCCCCAAATTTGATCGCACTGTACTTCCTCAACACGCAACAAATCCGTAAACCGCTATCGACCTCCTCGGTTCCCTATTCTGTTAAAATCGTATCATATGCTCAAAACATTTTCTTTACCTTTTTTGTCGTAATGAGCCGTTTTCAACATTTCTTGTTCCTTTTCAGAGCGTGCTCTGTCCCTTGATCAAAACTTGGGCCCAACATCGTTGGCAGCGACTGCTGCGCACGGTAAACAGATGAACACCAGCATGGGATGACCGGCGTCCTCCGTACCCTGAACGACAAGAAAATTCACGACAATCAGTTGGGGTAGATCTGCCAGCGGGACGTATCCTGCCCAGCTAGGTCAAAGGCCGTTTAGGCGACAGTGCAACGCGTTTGCAGCCCGGCCAAATCAATTGGCCAGGCTGCGAGCGTATTGATCTTTCTGCAGTTTCCGAAAAGTTCCTAACGGCCATTTCCGCGAAAACGCTGCTAGAGCAACGTCGAGTCTCATGTTTGGTGCTCGTGAGGGTGTCTTACCAACACAGCCCGAGCAGCCCTGTTGCATAGAGAACGATGCATGGTCTACAGCCGCGTCCAACGCGCCGCTAACTGGCGTTTCGCCAAGCTGGACCGTTAACTCTACGCGCTGCAGCTTGCCTCTGAAACAGGCCTGCGAGACCGTCGCTTCGCCTTGCTGGAAGCAGCGGACCGTTCCAATCTGAGAATGACCCCGGTGTTCATTGGTTCACCACGTCCAACAGGCTGTGCAACCTAAACAATCATGGATAGCTTACGCTCCTTCATTCTTGGCCTTCTCCAAGAACTTCGTTTTGGCAAATTCGCTGACCCCTTCAGCGGCTCTGGCCGCTCGCTCCCAATCTCCACGCTTTTCGTGATAGTGCATCTCTCGGTACTCCGGCCCATCATCACTAAAGGCAGCGTCAATGCCCTGTTGCCCGAATGACGCAAACGGTGTGAAGATCCGCCGAGCTTGGGCTTGACATCTAGGACATGGACTGGATTTTTGTCGCTCCACGTCATGGAGAGGATAAAATTCTTCAAACGTGCAATCACACTGATTGCACGTATACTGATACATAGGCACTGGTAATCGTCCCCTTTCCGGTCTTATCGGCCTTTGGGTGCCAAAGCCCATTGTTAACAATCTGGTTTTCCGAGAAACTTTACCTACGTCGGCAAGCGAATATCAAGACAAGGGCGCTCGTATCTGGATGGTCTCGCCCACAAACGACGGCCAAAACCGGCTGCATGCACTGATCGAAATCAGCGAGTGCATCTGCAGCGAACGAAACGTACGTTCTTCGAACAACCTAGGTTCGGTTATGCTCGAGATGAAACCGCAGAGGACGTCCGGCACCAGAAACTGCAGTAACGGCCGAAATGGTTAGTGGGTTCGGGCTTGTCCGTTGCTAGCTGCCTGGTCGGTGTTGGCGGGATCTACCCAAACGATCTACGGCTCGACCAGAAGAGCTCGGGAAAGCCTTTCAGGGATCCATCTATCGAAAAAGTACTCTGGGTATATGGCAACATGAAGATACAGAGCTTAGCAGTTAAGAGTGCCCCCTGAAGTCAGGAAAAAAGGAACCACTAACTGCATCCTCGAAGAAACCTTTCTGGGACGCCAATGTCTACGAAAGGGATCAGCGAAATGCTGTCAGTGACTCAAACCAAGTATATCAAAGAAGTGCGAGCAGTGAAAGAAGTATCGGTCGCCAAAATCAGCTCAATGAACGAAATTATCTAGAACGCCGCAAAAAGTATGCTGACAATGGCGTGACTTTCGAGGCTCGGCCCCGGCAGAACAGCTCGATTGCGCCCACTCGGTACCTTGTAAACGGCAAGGATTCTTGGGAAAAAACGGCAGATAAACTTGGACGTTTTTTAGGTCTATTCTCCACATCTCGGAGTCTATGCCGGTCGAAACACCACTTCTTCAGCGTAGGTCTCCAGATCGTGGAGAACGAAAGGATGGTCCGGAACTGGAATATCGGCGTGCGGGTAGCCACACGCCGTATTGGTTCTACGGTCTTATCTTCGCCGTCGTTCCCGCAGTTTTCTTCTCGAACAAGCTCCTCATTACCATACACGGTTTCTAGACTGAATTGCCAACAACCTATCCCAGCTCACCCAACGCTAGAACTCTCGAAATAACTAGTATCTAAGGGGTTCAGCGACGGGTCAAAAAGCGAAACGCACGGACCTCTCAACAACGTAATCATTTGATCCGCTAGTATTCACCTATGGTAGCGATGCAGCTCGCCCACGTAAATGGCTAACCGTTCCCAAATCGGTCGTGCTTCTTCTCGTAACCTCTCCCAAGAATGGGGAACTTGGTTCTTATCCGAAAGATCCAGTGTTGCTATACCCTGGAATTTGCTCTCGACGTCCTTGAGTGAAGGACACTCGTTAAAAATTTGGGGTGCGAACAGGATCAGCGCGTCCA
>SLOZ01000458.1 GCA_007132255.1 Limnochordia bacterium
GCGATAATGATAAAACAATACCGATGGTAGCGGCACTTCCCTGAATCAGTGCAGTAAACACAGCAGCCACCAGCAGGCCAAACAGGGGATTGGTCCCGAAGGAAAGAAAGAGCTCTTCGGCACCGGGATACGTTTTCAAAGGCTCCATGGACTGCGACATAATGCCCATGCCGAAAAAGATCAAACCGAAACCAAAGATAATTTGGCCTATGTAGCGATAACGCCGACGTTTGGCCAAAAAGCGAATTCCAAAGCCCACAGCAATCATCAGCAGGGCATACGCCGTAATGTTAAAGGCAATCAGCTGTACCGTTAGGGTTGTTCCCACATCCGCTCCTAAGATGACTCCGATGCTCTGCTTCAAGGTCATTAAGGACGCGCCCACCAAGCCCACCAAAATCACGGTGGTGGCACTGCTGCTCTGAATGAGCACCGTCACCACAGCCCCCACAGCCACCCCCATCACAGGATTGGATGTCAGCCGATGAATGATGGCCTTCAGTGCGGAACCAGATGCCTTCTGCAGCCCTTCGCTGCACAACGACATGCCAAATAGAAAAATGGCGAGCCCACCGGCGACGCCAAAGATAGTTTGAAACATGTACTCCGCCTCCAATGCGGTATGGACCGGGTTGAATCGTATTATCCCACTGTTTTTACCCTTTGTCAACATGCGCCTTACACCGAGGCAGGTCTGAACAGCGAAAAAACGGCGATTTCTAGGCACAATCCCTTGGGATTGGTAAAAATCGCCGTTTTGCTTAAATGTGTTCATTGCTTGGGAACCGAAAGGTCTCCAAGTCTCGCTGGGAGTGCCTGAACGCAGTTTAAGCGGCGCCTAAACGAATTCTCCAGGGTGACGCCGTTTCAGCTCGGGAATGGCCCAACCGCGATCCGTGGCTGTAAGATACTCACAGTACTCTGCCAAGCGGCCGCGGGCGTGGTGCGGACCGCCTTCTGCAATGACAGTCCACAGCGGATCCACGCTGTACCCATCGGGCATCGTAGCCATCATCTGGCTGTGCCATTCCTGATACAAATGCGCCGCCTTGGCACACACGTCCAGGTGCAGGCCGGCCACATTGGTTGTTTCGTGGGGGTCCTGGTCCAGATCAAAGAGCATTTCCTCTGGGAAGAGATGAAAGCCATCGTGCCATGTGCGAATGTACATCCAGTGGTCAAACCGGACGCCCCGCTGGCACACGTGGGCACCTTGGCTGAGCACCAGGTAAGGACGCTGCTCCATTTCGCCAACACCGGTGATGGCCGGTGCATAACTCTGTCCGTCCCAAGCCGCTGCCGGTTCCTGGCCGAAGAGATCAGCCAAGGTCGGTGCCAGATCCAGGTTATAGCGGAAGTTGTCATCCACAGCCTGGGTGCGGCCGCCGGGCCATTTGACAATCATGGGAATGCGACAGGTGATGTCGTCGGCCGTAGCATGCTCGGCGTAGAGACCTAATTCGCCCATGTTCTCACCGTGATCCGAACTGATAATGATCGCTGTGTCCTCATACAGACCCTGGTCCTTCAAGAACTGTAGAATGCGTCCAATGTGATCATCCATATAGCGAATGCCGCAGTCATAGCCGTCAAAGAAGCGGCGCAGATCGGCCATGTCCTTTACTTCGCCCAGCTGGCGAGGGTGCTTCGGATTGGTGCTGTTGTCGTACATACTGATCTCCCGAGCTCCGTGGGGACCCACCATATTGCGGTGCTTTTCTAGAACCTCCGGGGTGATCCAGTCCGGAATGGGCTCGTCGGCGAAAGGATTGCCAAACTCTGCCGGGGCCCGATACGGTGTGTGCGGATCCCAGTAGTTCACGTGGAGAAACCAATTATCGGATTCGCCATTGCGCTGCAGCCAATCCATAACCACAGGTGACACTTCTTCAGCGGATTCGCCGCCGTTGCGACCTGTGTTATGGATTTCTTGAAACCCAGCATAGAAACTCCAGCTGCCGTGGCGCTCGGCAAAGGGACTGATAGATGCGCAGTGAAAGCCCTGCTTCCGCAAAACGCCTGGCAAACTTTCCGTAGAAAGACGGCTCATAAACCCGCGCTCAGGTCCTTCCAAGCGCAGATCAGCGGCGGTACCACCGTGACCCACAACCCCGTTGTGGATGCCGAACTGGCCGGTCATCAGCGCTGTGCGCGACGGCAGACAGGGTGCGTCCGAACAATAGTACTGGTCAAAGCGGATACCGTCGGCTGCCACACTATCGATATTCGGCGATGTATTGCGGTGGTAGCCGTAGCAGCCTAGATGATCAGGCCGCAGGGTATCCAAATCGAAAAACAAAATGCGCATGTTCTCTTCACTCCATTCGTTTTGGTTAAACTTGGTTGCTCTGTGATTTCGACGGGTTCATTAGCTCCATGCAGTCCTGTACATGGCCCTGTATGGCTGCCCGCATACTGGATGAAGGGAGCTGGTAACTAGGCACCCCAGATTCGGGGCATCCACAGCGGCTCCTTGCCCATTTCGCCCCAGAGAAATTCCAGCAGCAGTTGGCTCTTCAGGTCTTGGTGTTTTGCAGAGGTCCACAAATTGTTCTGTTCGCCGGGATCTTCCTGGAGATCGTACAGCTCACCATAGGTCTGGCCATAATAGACGGTGAGCTTGTAGCGCTGGTTTACCTCGTTTCTATTGGTCTCACCGGGAAGTGGCCGTGACTCCTTGAGGTTCAGCCATGTCCGCAGCCCCAAGGTGATGCTCTCTGTTGAGACATTCGATGCCACCCGGAAAATTCCTTCGACTGCCGGTGGATACTTTCGCTCCGTGAACTATTGGCCCAACCAAAAGGACCCGTTCCCTCCCGTGCTAGGCTGGACCGGATCCTGAACGTCTCCCCTATGGAATTAAGAATTGCTTGGCAATACCTGAACGACTTATGCTGAGCTTGATGGTCGTTAGCTTCGGATGGCCGCCCCACCTGTGAACATAGCTGATTGCAGCAGGCCAACTCGTGCTCGATGCCGCGGCATATCAAGCAATTGGCTGCAATCCGGTGGTGCCGCTTAACTCCCCAACAGTAGAGGGTTGCGGGGGCTGCGGGGGCTGAAACACGGCTGTGCAGTAAGCCTACAAGCAGCGTTAGTTTGTTACCCAGGTACCCATGTGAACACCAATCTATCGCAGTTCCTCCAGGAGCGTGGTCAGATCCAAATCCAGGAATGTACGCACTTTGCGGTGAACCGGACCAAAGGCAAGCTGCTCTGTAATCCGATTGGTCACTACAACACAGTGCGTCCCAGCTTTGCGAGCCGCTTCACTGCCGTTCACCGAGTCTTCAAACACCAGAATCTCTTGAGGCGAGAGTCCCAGTTTCTCGGCAGCCAGCGTATATAAAGCAGGGTCTGGTTTCACATGTTCCACATCATCACGGGTGCAGACGACTTCAAAGGCATCCCACAACTGCAGATGCTTCAGCCAGCGCTCCACCCAAACACGATCAGAACTTGATGCTAAGCCCAGCCGCAGATCCAGGGACTGAATCTGTTGGATGAGGGCGCGCACGCCCGAGCGCGGCTCTTTTTGCTCCTTAAGCCGACGATGAACCTCCTGATCATGATGGGCGCCAAACTCGGTGGGATCAACCAACTGTCCTGTACGCTCCGCAAGCATCGCTGGCGGATCAATTACGCCCTGTGATCCCACGGCTGCACCGTATTCCTCAACTCCAAACGTGGCCCCTTGGGCTTGGAACAAATCACGATACACCTCATAGTGGTGCCACTCCGTATCAAAGATCAATCCATCAAAATCCATAACAATCCCTTTGATCAACCCGATTTCCTCCCATTCCGTATATGCAGGCACGGCGCTAGCCATGCAATCCGTCTGTGATGCACGTTGCACTGAAATCGCTATATTTTCCGTCCAAATCTTCGCCTTTTCCATCTTACCAGAAAACGTCGATAAAACCAACCGCCCGGCAAGAGTGGACGTGCACATGGATTGGGATTGGTATTTTATTCCATGCACCAGGTGTATGGAAGTCTTTGGAAGTCTTTGGAAGTTTTTGAATCCCGGCGACTTGAAGGCTGTCAATGATCGCCGCTCTCAAGCACCCATTCTCATACACCAACCGAGCTGCTGCGCCGTTCTAAGAATACGATATCCTTCCAGACACCGTGCAGAACCCCAATGCGTTCGCGGCGGCCTACTTCCCGAAAGCCGTGTTTTGCGTGCAAGCGCAGACTCGCCGTGTTTTCGGGAAATACTCCGGACTGCAGGGTCCAATAGCCTGCGGACTCACTGCAGCTGATCAGTTCTTCCATGAGTAGGCTCCCCACACCCCGTCCCGAACTGGCGGTTCCAACGTAAACGCTGACTTCCGCCACACCGCTGTAGACACAGCGGCTGGACACGGGGCTCAAGGTTGCCCAACCTAGAACTGTCTCATCGGCACAGGCCACCAAACGGCATTCTGCCAAATGTCCAGCATCCCAGGCTTCCCAAGTTGGAGTTTCGGTTTCGAACGTGGCAATACCCGACGCGATGCCTTCACGGTAGATTTCGCGAACTTGCTCCCAGTGTTCACGGGTCAAAGGCTCAATATGTATCGATTTAGTCAAAATTTCATCTACCTTCTTTCAGCCCTGTTTGGTTACTGCTCGGCCGACGTACGACCGAACGACATTATTATACGCTCCACGGGCAGAATCAGCAAATTGTGTACGGCACAAACTCCTCGTATAGCTCTTGCAGCCGTGCCTATACACACCATCTAGGCGCAAATGCAGGAACTTGGGACCGAAACTCGAATTATAACGTTGTTGACACAATTTGAGTTTTTTGAGGAGCGATCACGCGATGAAATCTCGTGCATGGGGTACTGTATTGCTGTTAACTGTTGTTCTGCTACTTTCGGGCTGCTTAGGTAGTCTACCAAACCTTCTGCCACCAACGTGGGACGTAACCCTCGATGAGCCTTTACTCAGCAGCGATGCACAGTTTGTTGAGATATCCGGAATTGTCGAGAACACGAGCAACAGAACCATTTCTGTTGTTGTTAGTTTGTGGCTAGTCGATGAAGACGGTGTTACCCTAGGCGACGATGACGAAATCGATCAAATCGAAGTCAAGAACATCC
>SLOZ01000051.1 GCA_007132255.1 Limnochordia bacterium
ATCATTGACGGGATAGGGGTAGAAATTGAGGGTGGACTCGCTGGCATCCCATTGGGGGAGTATGTTGATCTGCACAACGTTGAACCCTTGAGCCTTCCTATGATCCAAATACACTTCCCAATCCTGCAGCGACGCATTTGTGAACGCGCTCCATGCTGTGTCTGCCAAATAGAAAAAGTAGCGACCATTTTGCACAAAATGTTCTTTGTTATCCGAAATCCTCAACCTCGCCATATTACTCGACACCATCCTTTGAAACGATTGTTAGCGATCTCTCTTGACTGGTACGCCTTGCTGCCAAAACTTAACCGGAGCCCAAGGCTTTTTGGGAAAGCTTCGGACTCCGGCAGTGTTCGGCAAAATCATCGTCGATACTGAGAACCTATGTCGCGCTGTGATGTGTGGTGGAGGGAAGACCCATCAAACCCGACGGATTCGCACAGCAATATATTGCTTGGCCGGCAAGTCTACTCGAATCTCACCAGAATATTCGCCGTCCAGTTTCGTGATGGTCATATTCCAAGTGTCGATAATTTCCACAGTGAACTCTCCGTCTTCAGGCAGTGCTAACTTCTTGAAGGCGGGTTGTTTAATGCCAAAGTACAGTAGGTAATACTCGCCATGCTGGCCTAGGCAGGGAGCATCCCAATTAAGTTTGAAGTGATCCAATCCATGGGGTCCTTCCTCCATAATCTTTACCAGAAAAGCAATCCGTTCGGGACTCTCTCCATGCAAAACTCCACCTTTGGACCACCACAGCGTATCCTCAGGATGGCAATACGTTTCACCATGACCAACGTACCCACCATGGATTGTACCTTCCCAAAACCTATGGCTCATCTCTTGAGCAGTAATGTTACCCCAACCATGATCAATATTCCCTTCATAACAGCACTCATCGACGACAACGGGTTTACCATAGGTTTTTCGCCACTCAGCTACCTGATCTAAATTGGGCCGCTGTATGCTGCAATGGGTGACCCAAGGCTTACCATGGTCATAGAATCCTCGACAATTATGAATGGAACGCAGCCGTTGGTAGGGATCGTTTTCCTGAACAATTTTGAAGAACCGATCCCAATCCTGCATCGTCTTGTTCTCCATTAGGTCATATTCGTTGGCAAACGACCACCAGATGTTCGAGAAAGCAGCCAGCCTCGCCACAACGTATTTGAGATAGCGATCATCGGCTTCTTCGCCCATATCGGCAAAACCCCAACGGTCATAGGAGTGAAACAGAATCAGATCTGCTTGAATTCCTAACTTCTGCAAATCCTGAACTCGCTGCTCTAAGTGCCGGAAGCTAACAGGGTTGGGTCTTGTGAAGTCAAACCCATGCTCTAACGACCCTTCAAAGGGATAGTGCTCCGGCTCGTTCCTGTTGTAATCGTAGGATTTTGGAAACACACACATCCGCATCTTATTGAATGGTGCCTTTGCCAATGTCTGCAGGGTCTGTTCCTCCAAGTCGTCACCTTGGTGATTCCATGCATAACACGTAGTGCCCATTTGCCAATAAGGCGTACCGTCTGCGTAGGCAAAGTGATACTGCTTGGCAACGTTTACCGGTCCATGATTCCCGTCATGAGGCTGTACACAAGCAAACGTACCACGCTTGCCATCTAGTTCTGGCACATTACTGTTGGTAACGTAACTCCACTCACCCACCGTGTCCGGGCTGAAACGTAGTCTGTAAACCCCGTCACCATCATAAAAGCCATCCACGGTCACACTTCGATGCTTATACGAAAAGTCTGCGGTCACCTCGACATCTAAGAATGGGTTCCCGTCTCGTGGTCCTTCTAGCGCCACTTCATAGACTCCCCAGCGTTCTGTCTTACTCATAGTGTACGTCCTTCCCCCTTCATTCGCTATTTGAATACACGTCACAGCTTCGCGTACGGTTTCAAGTGATTGTGGTTAAAGATAGCTGACCGCGTTAACTTCCCAAAATCTCCCAAAAAGAAATTCTTGAATGGGTCAATATCCTTCCCTGACGAACAGAATTGTTTCCCAAGCTTGGACAACGTCTCAACGATTACTTTGAGGCGGTACGTTCGGTTGGACGTGTGCGATCCTCGAAATATGGCACTATTGGGCTGTACGAAGAGTTCCTTCCTTATGGTTCGGGTAACATCTCTAGTTCTTCCATGTCACACCGAGATCAAACAGTCATTTGTTACATTGGCACCTCATCTACCCGCGAAACTGCTGCTTGCCCCCTCGTCACCGTTGGCTATTAAGTTCTAATGAGTACTTCTGTGTTCATTTCATGTTACCCTTTTTTTGCCGCAAGATCTATCTGGCACCCAAGCAAGTCGCGCTAACAAGCGCTCCGTCTGCCGATACCTTGCATTGAACCATCCTGCGGTTCGCTTTTCCCGTTTTCACATGATGTCCGTTCCTCCGTTGTCTGTGGATTGGCATTTGAAATATTACGTGAAGCTGGTCAAAGAGCTCATTCGAGTTGTCATCATGGCGTTCGAAATCGCAGATGGGTATCGCTAGGGCTTCGGCTCTACTGGGACGCATAGACATAGCCCACACCTAATCCGAATCGCTCCAAGGCTGCTGGCGTTCGGCTGTCGCAACATCGTCCACGTTGCATGAAAACGGTGCGTTGAGCCAGTCATTCCCAGCTGTTCTGAACTAAACACTCTGTCCCTAAAGGAATTAGAACATGAACATGGAACAAACTACAGAGAGAAACGCACATAGAAGAGCACAAGCAAAGACACTGGTCCCATTGTCGACAACCCAACAGGCGATACCGACTGGCAGGCCTCTGGCAGGGAAATACGAGCCGAGTTGTCGCTCCTAAGGTTTTGAAGAACATAACTAGGTGAAACACAGGTACCCTCCATCGACGAACCGAATGTACATAAGGAGAAGAAGGCGAGGCGAATGCAGTGCTAGCACCCGAACGACGAGAACGGATTATGCACTTATTGGTCAAGAACGGTTCCGTAACCGTTAAGGAACTGGCTGAAAATTTGGACGTTGTGCCCATCACGGTCCGCCGAGATTTGGAGGTTCTGGAACAAAAAAACATGCTCACAAGAATCCATGGCGGCGCAGTCGCCAATCCCGAGCCCATGGTCCTGCGACCATTGGATGTCAAGGAAACCATTAACCATGAGGCCAAGTTAAAGATCGGTGCTCGGGCAGCTGCCATGATTGAACATGGTGAAACCATTATCCTCGATGAAGGCTCCACCTGCATTGAAATTGCACGAGCCTTGAGGAACCATCGTGATGTCACCGTGGTGACGAATGGTGTCAAGGTAGCCTATGAACTCTGTGCGTACGCCAACATCACAACGATCCTAATTGGCGGCGTCTGCGGCCAGCACAATTACGTCGCCTATGGTCACGAGACAATCAGTTCTTTCGCCAAAATCCGGGCACACAAATATTTTATGGGCATCGATGCCATTCAGGCCGGCTTCGGAATCTCCGACGGCGATCCCCACCAAGTGCAGCTCAAACAGGCAAAAGCTGCCTCGGCCGCTCAGGTGGTTGGCGTAGCAGACAATTCGAAGACGGGCAAAATCGGAGTCGTACGTGTGGGTGGCTTAGATATGCTCCATGCCCTCATCATGAACCAACCCATCAGTGAAGGGTTCCGCACAGCCCTTGAGCGCGATGGTGTCGAACTGATCGAAGTCAGATGACTCGCTGCTCAGTGCCTACACGTCTCACTTCCTATCTTACAGCTTCACAGCGAACCCAGACGCCCTGGCCACGGGCGTTCTATTTATGTGTCCCTGCCTACCCTGCCTTTCTACGGCAGACCCTAGCACGAACCTTTTTCGCTTTTCGGCAGGAATGTGTCGCCAGACGAAGAATACCCGAAAGAACAATAAAGAACATAAATTAACAATGAATGCTTGCAGAGGAGGCTGATCGCCTTGGGAAAAGAGCTGCTCTTGGTCATCGACCAGGGCACAACGGGCACAAAGGTGCTGGTCGTAGATGCACAAGCAAGACTGGTAGCAACAGCCTACGAAGAAGTCCAACAGTATTATCCTCAGCAGGGGTGGGTCGAACATGATCCCGAGGAGATCTGGCAGAGTATCCAGCGTTTGCTGCAGTTGGCGCTGGCTCAAGTCGACCCTCAGCAGATACGGGGGATCGGCATCACTAACCAGCGGGAAACCGCCTTGGCGTGGGATCGAGCCAGCGGCGAACCTGTTCATCGAGCCATTGTCTGGCAGTGCCGTCGAACGGTAAGCAGCTGCCAAAACCTCCGTGAACAAGGGCGCGAAGCGCTGGTGCGGTCCAAAACCGGCCTGACCATTGACCCTTACTTTTCGGGCAGCAAATTTCAGTGGTTCCTGACCCATGTTGAGCAAGCAAAGAGCCTAGCTGACCAAGATCAGCTCTGTTTGGGAACGATGGATAGTTGGATTCTCTGGAAGTTAACCAACGGTGAGTGCTTTGGGACAGATGTCTCCAATGCATCCCGGACACTGCTCTTCAATACCGCCACCATGGATTGGGATGATGAGCTGCTCGGCGTTTTCGGAGTACCGCGTTCAGCCCTGCCCACTCCGCAGGCCACAGCCCATGTGTTCGGCCAAACTAGCGAACTGGGGCTACTGCCAGCCGGCATACCCATCGCCTCCATGGTAGGTGATTCGCAGGCCGCCCTGTTCGGCCAGTGCTGCTTTGAGCCTGGTATGGCCAAGGCGACCTACGGAACCGGCACATCTGTGATGATGTTCCACGGTGACGAGCGTCCGGAACCGCCCGCGGGCATGTTGGCAACTGTGGCTTGGGCAACAGAGAGCGGAGTAAGCTATGCCATAGAAGGCACGATCAACGTCACCGGTGCCACCATGCAGTGGCTGCGCGATGGCCTTGAACTGTTGGACGATGCCGCTGAGAGCGACCGAATTGCCTCGGGTCTAGCGGACAATGGCGGCGTGTACTTGGTTCCGGCCTTTGCCGGATTGGGCGCTCCCCATTGGGATATGGAGGCCAAGGGTTTACTGACGGGTTTCACGCGCGGAACCACCAAAGAACACCTGATCCGCGCCGCCCTGGAATCCACAGCGTTTCAGGTGGTGGATGTGGTTCGTCACGCCCATGC
>SLOZ01000160.1 GCA_007132255.1 Limnochordia bacterium
CAGGCGCGGGCCTTTAATCCATATTACTTTTCCCCCATGCCTGTTTTCTTCCATCGATTTTCTGCCTGGTGCCACAACAACCATTTCATGTCCCAGGCGCGCGGCAGCTTTCAGTTTCTGGTTGATGTACGTTTTAACCCCACCTCCCAGATCAGTGTAAAATTCAGCAATATCGATTACTTTCATGTGTTGTGGTAAAGAAATTAATTAAGAAAAGGTGAAAAATTTCCTAAAGCCGGAACGAGATTGTGCCGAAGGATACAATAGGTACTAAATAACTTAAGAACTAAGACTAAGGGCCTAAGAAAGGCAGTCGGCAAGCAAGAAACTGGGCTTGAGTGTTGGTATCCTTGTGTAGGGAACCGGATGTGCAACAATGTTGAGAAGGGTTGAAGGCAACGAGACCAACAAGAGGAGGGAGTTGTTACAATGGAAGCACGGCAATACGTGCGGCGGCAGTACGTGGTGTTCCGGGTAGCGCAGGAGAAATACGGTATTCCCATCGAGGAA
Source organism: Limnochordia bacterium (assembly GCA_007132255.1). Classification (GTDB taxonomy): domain Bacteria; phylum Bacillota; class Limnochordia; order Darwinibacteriales; family B1SED10-159; genus SLOZ01. The sequence goes on from SLOZ01000160.1 coordinate 511, forward strand.
GTACAGGAGGTGATTAAGTCTGTAGACATAACCCGTCTGCCTCACATGCCGGATTCGGTGAAGGGAATCATCCAACTGCGAGAACGAGTGATTCCCATCATGTCACTGCGCAGTCACTTCGGGCGCAGCGAGGCTGAGAATGATGACAAGCGAATTGTGATTGTGAACTTTGCCGCTTCGTTTATCGGGTTAGAAGTGGACAGCGTTGAGGAAGTGTTGGAGATTCCCGCAGAGAACATTGATGCGTTAGGTGCGTCGATGAATGGGTCCCAGCGCCACTATGTGGACGGAATTGGTAAGGTTGACGAGGAACTCATTATCTTACTGAAGTTAGATCAGTTGTTAGGACAAACGGAACAAGAGCAGCTGCAGGAGGCCGTTGAAGCGGTTGAGGGGTAGATGGTATCGGAGTTTCGCTTGTTACATGTGTTGAATATGGAGGAAATCATGACATAAGGAGGGATTGTATGTTCAAAAACCTACGTATATCCACAAAACTGTACAGTGTACTTGCCCTATTGGTGATCGTGACCTTGGTTATGGCCGTGATATCTTGGTCGATGTTGAATCAGGTGACGTCGGCCAGCGATGAAGCAGCGGAAGCCATGCAGCAGTCCCAGCTGTTGGCTGAACTGGAAGTGGCTCACCTAGACTGGGCTTTGGGGCTTTCACAAGCCATGAATACGCAGGAGCAGTTCACAGGCCAACTAGATCACACCCGCTGTGCATTGGGCCAATGGTATTTTGAGTTCATAGAGTCGGACCAGTTCCGCGGCATGTCTACACAATTGACCACGGCCTATCGCCAACTAGAAGAACCGCACCGCAATCTGCACGACTCAGCCGGACGCATCGTGGACCGCTTGGAGGCCGGGAATTACTCCGCAGTGGCTTGGGCCCAAGTGGGAACCATTTATGAAAACGAAGTTCTGCACTATCTGGGTGAAACACGTGATGTTTTACATACGTTGGAAGTTCTGCTCGCCGAGCGAGTCCAAGAACTAGAAGCACAGATGGCAGAAACGGTCGTCATGTCGCAGATGAGTACCGTAATTGCAGCGGTGGTGGCCATCCTGATCGCGGTGTTCTTTGGCGGTCTAACCGTTATGGGTGTAGTTCGTTCGTTAGGACGCACTGTGGATATGGTGGCCAACATGTCCGAAGGTGAGGGTGATCTGACCCAGCGCCTCCCGGTCAAGGGAACAGACGAGTTAAACATGCTGTCCCAGTACTTGAATAAGTTCATCGAACGGCTGCAATTAATGGTTAAGGACGTTGCGAAGTCCGCGGACCAAACAGCCAATAACTCCAATGAAGTTTCCGCTGCTGTGCAGGAAACTGCAGCCTCCATCGAAGAAGTAGCCAGTACCTCCAATGAATTCGCCTCCACTATCCAAGCGCTGAGTGGCAACAGCCAGCAGATGGAAACGTTGGCCACAGACACCTTGGCAAGGACCAATGAAGGTGCGGAGCAGATCCAACGGACCGTGGCTGCCATGCAGGAAATCAATGCTACGGTCAGTAAACTCAGTCAGGAAATTCACGGATTGGACAGTCAGTCTGAGCGGATTCGTTCCATCGTCGATATTATCACCAGCATCGCGGATCAGACGAACCTGCTGGCTCTGAACGCTGCCATCGAAGCAGCTCGGGCGGGCGAACACGGTCGAGGATTCGCTGTCGTTGCTGAAGAAGTTCGTAAACTCGCTGAGCAATCAGGTAAAGCTGCGGGCGAGATCACCGATGTCATTGGCCAAATGCGAAATGTCGTCCAAGAAACTGTCCAGCAGTCACAGCAGAGCTCGGATAAGGTTACAGAGGGAACCAACGCTGTCCAGATGAGTGGTAAGATGTTCGAGGATATCCGGGTTACCGTGGACCAATTGACCGAGGGTATCCGCAATATTGCTACAGCCAGTGAAGAATTAGCTTCTGGTGGAGAAGAAATCGCAGCCAGCAGTGAAGAGCAGTCTGCATCCATTGAACAGATCGGTGCAGCCATTCAAACAGTGGCCAACACCGCTAACGAACTGCATGGGTTGGTCAGACAGTTCAAGGTATAGCGCCGAGGCTGTTAATTACTTGACCGTGCCCGGAGTGTGAACCATACGTGTTTAGGTTGAACCATGTACCTAGACAGCAGGCACGGCAGTCGACTACAAGCAGGACCGTAGACTCCAAGCAGGGCCGTAGACAACCGTGACAGTAGTAGGCAATAGTAGGCAGCAGAGTTACTGTTGATGGTATGAGTGAGGAGCGCGCTTCGCTAGGTTCTCAAGGTTCATTGCAGTTCTAAAAAACGTAGCGAAATGGTTCGGCAGCGGCCGCATAAAACATGCGCCCGCTGCCGTTCCTTTTTGTGCCTAGAGCTCTGCCAGCAGATTGGAAAATTATGACATACACCTGGTTCTTGGAAGTTCCTTCCAGACTTCGCTGGTCATCCCAGAACCAATGGGTTCGCCAGGGGGGATCTGGCAGCGCAGGGTGATGGATGCCTATGGTTGATGAATACACACAACGCATCGGAGAATACGCGGCATTGATTCGAGCGACTTTCGAGCGATGACAGCCCAGAAGATAGGGGTCCGGCTTGTCGGACACCCGCTGCTGTGATATTCTTGTAATATGAGTTTATGGCTCAGGATATTTCTGGGAGTGACAGCTATGAAAGAGATCATTGTGGCTAACAATTCTGGGTTTTGTTTTGGCGTCAAACGCGCCGTGGATATGGCATTAAACTACCCGCAGCGTACCAGTATGCGCGTGCGGACCTTGGGTCCGTTAATTCATAACAGTGATGTCATCCGAAGATTAGAGGAACACGAGATCCACCAAATCGGCGTCGGGAATCTCCAGGACCTGACGGATCAGGACGCGGTGGTCATTCGCTCGCACGGTGTGACACCGGAGATTATGGACCGGATCTCGGATTGTGGCAGTGTTACGTTGGACGCCACGTGTCCCTTCGTCAGTAGAATTCATGAAAAGGTTAAAGAATACCACAGCCGAGGCTATCGGATCATCATTGTTGGTGATAAGGATCATCCAGAGGTTGTGGGAATCCACGGTTGGTGTGATAACACAGCCATCATCACTCGAGACGCGGAGGACTTGCTAGGTATCGAACTGCCTCACAAGATCTGTGTCGTTGCCCAGACCACAGAGCGGCAGGCAGTGTTCGACGCTGTTGTTGAAGCCCTGTCTGGCCAAGATCGAGAAGTCTTGGCCTTTAACACCATCTGCCATGCCACGCAGGAGCGTCAGCGCAGCACGGCGGAAGTGTCACAAAAGGTAGATGCTATGATCGTCATCGGTGGCAAAAACAGTTCCAACACAAAAAAGCTATTCGAGATCTCCACCGTTCACTGCCCGCGAACGGTGTTTGTGGAAAACAGTAGACAACTCCCCGAATGGCTTTGGCTGGATGAGGGCGTTGTTCGCATTGGAGTGACAGCCGGAGCATCCACGCCTGACTGGGTGATAAGAGACGTTGTTGCAGTGCTCCAAGGCAGCGAGTCGCGTCCGAGCGACTCGTGTCAGAGCGACTAGCGTCAGACCTATCCCGCAGGCTGTGGAAGATCGTCGTGGTCTTAACGATTTGACGCTTCTTAAACGGTTACAAAACACTGACTGGAGACGCTTCCTTTGGAGGAGACCAGGAGGACGACTACATGAGCTCAGCAGACCGACAATACCTCCAGATCGTTAGCGACATCCTGGATCGAGGGTACTATGATCAGAACCGAACAGGCATGCCTTCGTATAAACTGCCTCACCAGATCATGCAGTTTCAATTGGATCAAGGGCTACCCATTCTCACGACCAAGTATGTTGCCTTTAAGACCGCGGTTCAGGAGATGCTTTGGATTTGGCAGCAGCAGAGTAATGATGTTCGTTGGCTTCAAGAACGCGGCATTCGGATTTGGGATGCTTGGGCCGGCCACGATGGCACCATTGGCAAAGCCTATGGATACCAAATTGACAAGTTTCAACAATTAGATGACCTGCTCGACCGGCTGCGCAGCGATCCTCAGAGCCGCCGCATGGTGGTTTCGCTGTGGACCGTGGCGGATCTGCCGGAGATGAATCTGAAGCCTTGCGCTTTTTTGACCATGTGGGATGTCACAGACGGTGCTCTCAACTGCATGCTCGTTCAGCGAAGTGGCGATATGGGGTTAGGGATTCCTTTCAATACCTTGCAGTATGCCGTTCTCGTCCATCTAGTGGCCAAGGTTACGGGTTTGAAACCAGGTTTGTTTACACATGTCATCAACAATGCTCATATCTATGAGAATCATGTTGCGGGTCTCCGCCTACAGCTGTCCCGGGCGAATGAAGATTATCCAGCTCCACGACTGGTCCTGAACGCGTCGGTGGATGATTTCTATGCCTTCACCATCGATGACATTCGTCTGGATGGCTACCAGCACGGCGGTAGAATCAAGATGGATATATCTGTGTAGACTTGCTGTTTCGTGTTTGGGATCGGAGACAGCGGTCTCCCTTGGCGATGGCAAAGATAGTTGCTGGATGCGGATCCGTGCCGGGGAGCGCTGGGAAGACTTGATACGGTAGGAC
>SLOZ01000147.1 GCA_007132255.1 Limnochordia bacterium
GGCTTTTTATCTCGCCGGGAACGGTCAAGTGGCATACTAGTAATGTCTATGGCAAGTTAGGTGTAGGTAACCGTACGCACGCGGTGGCGGTGGGTAGGCAGTTGGGTCTGCTTGCTTAAGGGTGCATCCGACCTGACGGTAGTCCTTTAGCATGTGCGTATCCGCAGCGCAAAGGCTTCCCCGGTTAGAACCAGTCCGGGGAAGCCTTTGGTTGCTGTGACGAGAACCAGCCAAGAGCTGGCTGAGCGTCTGTTCAGGGTAGAATGCCCATTTCGCGAGCTAATGCCACTGCTTTTGTTCGGTTACGCACTCCCAGCTTCCCATAAATATTGCTGGTGTGCCATTTCACAGTACCCAAGGAAAGAAACAGTTGTTGGGCAATGCCGTCGTTGGAAAGACCTTCGCCAATCAGGCACAGCACGTCCAGTTCCCGGGGCGAAAGCTCTTCAATAAGTGGTGGCGACGGCTGCTGGTTGGCAGGATACTGGCCCGTTCGGGTCATCGAGGCCGCGGCCGTGGTTTCCGACTGTAACGCTACGAGAAGCTGTTGGGCCAAGGCGGCAATCGGTTTGGTGGCAACTGCATTCCGCTCTAAAAAGGGCAAGCAGAAGTCAGGCTGGTGCCCCACGGTATCCAGCCAGGTTTGGTAAAATCCAAACCGCAGAGCCGTATACAGTGCTTCGTCCAAGTAGTCATAACATTCTTGGGAACTGCCGCTGCGAGCCGCCAACTGTGCCTGGAGCAAGCTCGTTTCCAGTCGCAATTTTGCGTGTTCACCATGCCGAGAGATATCCAATATCTGGACCAGCAACCGCTGAGCAGATTCGGTATGGTTCGCCTCCGCTAGCAGTCTCGCCAGCACCAAATACCCGTACTCTGTTCCTGGCTGCACGGAATGACCAGCCGCGATACCCTGGGCCGCTAGCAGTTCTTGACTGGCATCAAGCCGGCCTAGAAACAGCAGTACGCGGGCTCGCCATTGGGCGGCCGCGTCGGTGACGAACCGAGGAAGGGCCCTTGTATCGTGGAGGGCGGCCACTTCGTCCAACGTCTGCAGCGCTTGGATCCATTGCCTTAAGGATACATGCAGCGCTACCTTGGTCAAACAGTTCCAGGCGTAGGATGGTGTTTCCGATTCACTGTACAAGAGGCCGCGCTCAACGCACCGTTCGGCTTCCGTCAATAAGCCAGCTTCGCGCTTAAGTTCACCTAATAGAGTCCACAAGAGGCCAACTCGCGGCACTTGGCCGAGGCCGGCATCTTGGCAAGACTGGATCAGCTCTTCTAACAATTCTTGGGCCGTGTGCAGACGGCCTAGATGGGCAAGGCTGGTGGCCACTTTAAACCCAGTGGTCAGACGAGCTAAACGGTTGGCCATGTGCTCGCTGGCTTTCTGGGCTTGCAGGTAGTATTGGTAGGCTGTGCCGGGGTTTCCAGCAAACAGGTGCGCGTCCCCGGAATAGATGGCCACATTCATCCGCCAGTAATGATCGTCCGCAGGCAGCAGGTCCAACGCCTGCTGGGCGTGAACCATAGCTTCAGAGAATCGGTGTAAGCAGACATAGTAGTATGCCTTAGTTGCTGCCAGTACCCCAACGGCCTCGTGGGATCCTTCGGGCCCGGCGCGCAGAGATTGTTCGGCCAGCGCAAGGGTCTCAGCAGCTTTTTCTTGTCCGTGGTAAATGAGGTGATGCAGAGCCTTGTGGATTAACAAACGCGGATGTTTGCGCAGCAACTCCTCGGGGAGCAGTTCGAGACTTCGCCGGAAGTGCCACGGGTTTTCTGCTTGGATGATGCGGATTTCATGGCGATCGAGGATCCGAGCGGCTTCCGGTAGACGGTCGGATCGAATGGCATGGTAAACTGCTTCGCCGGGTTCACCTTGATCTAGATACCACTGTACCGCCCGCCCGTGAAGAACAGAGATTTGTTCCGGGTGGCTGCTCTGGAGACGGTGCTTGAGCAAGTCAGCAAACAGTGGATGGTAGCGGTACCAATGGCCGAATTCATCCAGGGAAATGATAAAGACATTCTTGGTCTCGAGTTCTGTGAGCACGGTCCGACTGGTAGTGCTTTGGAGAACGGTGTCGCAGAGTTCCGTGCAGAAGCGGTCTAGAATAGAGGTCTGCAGCAAGAACTCCTGAACAGCGGTCGATTGACGGTTGAGGATTTCTTCGCTGAGAAAATGCAGAACATGCCGATGGCTGCCGGCAAAGTCAGCAATGAACTGGCTTACATTGTCACTCTGCGTCAGGGAGTTCGACGCCAGCTGCAGGCCGGTTACCCAACCTTCCGTCTTGTTCCAGAGGATCTTTGTGTGCTCAGGGGTCAGTGAGACGTTCGTCAGTGTTTTCAGCAGTTCCTCGGTTTCTTCGGTGTTGAACCGCAGATCCCGGAGACGGACTTCGACCATCTGGCCCTTGGCTCGATAACGGGCCAGTGGCCATGGCGGGTCCGAACGGGTTATCACAATGACATGCAGCATGGGTGGAAGATTCTCTACAAAAAAGGTCATAGCGTCGCTAATTCGCGAGTCAGCTATGTGGTGATAGTCATCCAGCACCAAAAATGTTGGTGTTTCCAAAGCAAATAAGTCGTTCAACAGCGGTGTCAGCACGGTTGTAGCCGTGGCATCTGTGCTGCCGGCAGTGCTATCCGAGCGCAGTGTGTCCAAGGCTGCCGCACCCACACCAGGATGAACCCGCCGCAGCGCTTCAATGACATAAAACCAAAACCGTTCTGGTTGACTGTCTTCGGTATCCAAGGAATACCAACAGACAGTTTTTTCGCGCCCAGCCAGCCAAGTCCGTACTAACGTAGTTTTGCCATAACCCGCGGGAGCAGAGACCAAGGTCAACGGACGCGTGAATCCGTGACGAACGGTGAGCCCGTGTTGAAGATGGTTGAGAATGTGTGGGCGCTGCAGTGTATGAGCCCGCAGGGGCGGTGGTGAAATCTTAACTCTGAGCATGCCGCTGACCATGGCCAAATCCCCCCCTCCAAAGAGGCTGCTTCATTTATGATAACGGCTTTCGTCGAAGGTTCGTAGGATTCCTCTGCCGCATGGGGTTTTCGCATGGCTGTTCCATTTGGCCGTTGGATTGTACATTTTCGAGGGTTGGGCAACAAACCTAACTTTCGTCGGGTCCAGGATCACGCCCTCATGGGGTACGATAGAACCAACGGAATGGTGAAAGGAGGCGTTACATCTTGTTGGGAGAGAAACCACTGCACGCTGCAGACTACCGTTGGTCGATGCGTGTGCGGGTCAATGCCCATCTAGATCCTTGGTTGGCGGATGTCTTCAGTCCGTTGGTACTGCGGCATGAAGCGGAGGGGACGTCGCTGTTGACCGGGCACCTTGTGGATCTGGCGGCCGTTTACGGGCTACTGTTGGCCTTGCGGGACACGGCTATGCCATTGGTGTCGTTGGTGATCGAACGGGAAGGAAATCGGGAGAAGGACTACAATGCTTGAAGTATTGGATAGCACAATCTATCAGGATGGCAGGAACAGCGGGACCTAGGCACGTAGGGCGAAACGGGTTCAGGAAACGCACTGGACATCCAACTACACGGTGAGTTTGGACAGAATCGCTAAACAAGACCTAGAAACCGCTGGTGCTAAGCGTGCCAACGCAGGCGAGATGCTTAAGGCTGGTCTGCCAGTGCCTGATGGGTTTATCATGACAACGGATTGTTACCGGTGTTTCGTGAGGTACAATGGCTTAGGTGGACGCATTGCGCAGCTGCTTCGTGGTGTGAACCATGAAGGCACTCCAGTTTTAGAAACCGTATGTGGACACATTCAGACGTTGTTTAGGATTGCCTTAAGCGTGTAGCGGAATGAAGCCGTTTTTTGAAAGGAGAAGGAACAATGAACTATAGATCTAAGTATGGAGATATCTATTACGAATTTACCGGCCTCAAGGGAGCACCTGTAGTTGTGTTGTGTCATGGCGTAGGCATGGATCACCAAACTTTTGCAGAGCAAGTAGGCGCCCTCCAGAAACAATACCAGGTTATTGTCTGGGACATGCCGGGCCATGGGCGTTCAACCATGGCAAAGCATGATTTGCGGTTTTCCTTGATGGCAGCCGAGTGCTTGGTGGGTCTGTTAGACGAGACAGGGATAGACCGTGCAGTCTTAGGAGGTCTTTCGCTTGGCAGCTTTGTCATTCAACATGTGTTACACAAATACCCTGAAAGAGTTATTGCCACCATTCATATTGGTGGACTTCCGCTGTATCCCAAATACAGCAGTCTGCTTAAACCTGCCTTTGGTATGACAAGAGCCTTCAAAATTATGCCGGATAAGATGTTTTACAGTTCGCTTGTTAAGCACAGAGCTAACGCTCCGGAAACCCGGAAATACATGGAGGATGCGGTCTCAAAAACAGGCAAGGAACTGATACTAAAGATTACCAGGGACATGGGTGAGGATATGGTTGAGGGTGTCCCTGAGCTAGCGAACCGACCTCTGCTTATCACCTATGGAGCAGATGATATCTATACCAGGAGGCTTTCTGCCAAATGGCATAAGCGGGTTCCGGGAAGTCAGCAGGCTGTTATAAGTAAAGCCAACCATATTGCGAACCAGGATAACTGGGAAGAGTTTAACGAATCACTACTCTCCTTTCTGCAGACATTATAGCCGCTGGTGTTCCCTGGTTTCGGACAGACTTTTTTTGAAGGTCGAAATAGGCAAGGGAGATGTGTTTTTGTGGATGCGGAAAAATGGAATGCGTGTTTCCTAGGAACATCATTGGGAGGAATTGTGAGTTCTTCACCTGGTATGTGGAAGAAAAAGGAAAGCGATGATGCTACCCTGTGACCGAGTGTATGGAGGAATCGAGTGCCTCGACGGTGAAACATTCCTTCGAGATGACGGCCTGTGCCCGCTTCTCAGACTTCTACCGGTGTTTTGGCTGCTTGCGGTGCCGGTATCGGTCCAATGGAGGGAGAACATACTATGCAAATCCGTGATCAAATTATTGAGCGACTACGTGAACGCCTGCAGGACTGTGAGCCAGTCTATGCCCTGTGGTTGGAGGGCGCTGA
>SLOZ01000383.1 GCA_007132255.1 Limnochordia bacterium
CGAACCAAACGCAGCTGTCCAGTAAACCGCGCGACATGAAGGCCTGATGCACTACATCCTGAACAACGCCATCGTGACAGCCTCATTCCTTAAGGAATGAGGCTGTTTGCTTCTCACTTCACTTCCAGCTTCCCACTGTTACATCCAGCATAAAACAGGAGTGGGATGCGCGCAGGCGGACTTGCGTTCAGCAGCACAGCACTCCAACATCCCAGCAGCCCAGCACTCCAACAGCTCAACAGCCAACAAGCAACAGCACCTAAGCGATGGCACCGTAACCTCAACTCGCAGCCATCGGTCCCTACAGCACTACCACCAAGGCATCGAATTTCCTTACCGCAGCCCCCTTTTCGTCTGACACGGAGGGTATTTCTCTGCCAGCGGCGAAATCCATCAACAGGAAGAGTTCTTTGAAGGAGGCGATAACCGCCATGGATGACAGAGACCATGATCGTTGGCAGGCCCATTGGATTTGGGGACTTGATGACGATCGTGAGGAGAACCAGTATAGGGTTTTTCGTTCGGCCTTTGATAACGGCGAACAGAATGCCAAGACAGAGCTGCACATTACAGCAGACAGCCGCTATGTGGTCTTCTTAAATGGTGAACGATTGGGACAGGGTCCACCGCGCAGTTGGCCATCCCAGCAGACATATGACACCTACGATATCACTGGCCGCCTCACACCGGGCCGCAATATTCTAGCCGTACTCGTCCATTATCTAGGCGTGTCCAACTTTCAGTACATCGCGGGCACACCGGGCCTGCTCTGCCAGGTGAGCCAGCGGCGCGCTAACGGGGATACGTTGATCCTTACAGCAACCAATGCGCGCTGGCGCACGACAGCGCATCCGGCCTACAAACGCCAGGTGCCCAGGATCTGCGTGCAATTGGGTTTCGAAGAGCAGTTTGATGCCCGACACGATCTCATTCAAGGTGATGCTTCGTGGATGTATCGAGCCTTTGAGGATTCCCATTGGGACTACGCCACTGTTCGAGGTCACGTAGGCATCGAACCTTGGCTGCAGTTGATCCCACGGGACATACCTTTCCTCACTCAAGAACCGGTATACCCCAAGTCGCTTGTCCGTGCACGCTACGCAAAGACTACGCCCTATGCTTGGAACGTCGATCTGCGGCGCATCTTTGCACCGGAGAAGCGTGATGCAAACCGCCAGCATCTGTCGGGAGCCCTGGTGTTTAACCTTCACTGCGAAGAACAGGCCCAAATGGAATGGCACACGACAGCGGTATATGGATGCGGTGGCCAGGTCTACGTCAATGGTGTCGCCCTTGATCCCAGTGTTTCGCAGCCAATCTCGGTGGCTCTGCGCTCCGGCGATAACCTTGTGGTGATTGACCTCACCGGTGAGTGGCACGATCTTGTCATGCCTTTGGCATTCTGGAGTGATGCTAATCTATGTGTGACTGCGCTGGAACCAGCCGCCGTATCCGATTCGTCGGGGACCTCCGATACGCAAGATACGGTGCCGATTTACTGGTACCAGCCGCCAGAGGGTGCCCCAACCGCGGCAGCCGTACGTCTGCTCAAGGATCTAGCAAACTGCGGCAGTCTGCCTGAACTGACTGGGGACAGCCGTTTTGCCGCCGCTCTGCGACCTGTGCCAGACTCAGCGATTCTAGGCAGCATTTTTGCTGAGACGGCGTATGCCCGCCCAGCCGGTTCCGAAGAGCCGTATCTGGCCAATGCAGAGCATTTAGGTTCAGCCGCTGCTCTGGACACCACTGTGAATCCCAGTCCCGATGGTCATGCCGTGCAGTTGCTGCTGGACTTCGGCCGCGAAATTGTCGGTTTTTTGGAGTTCGAACTTTCTGCATCTACGGGTGCCATTTTGGACTTCAACTGCTTTGAAGGAATCCAAGAAGGCCGCTGGCTGTTCACGGAACGCCTCAACAACACCATGCGTTATACGACCCGCAGCGGTTGGCAGCGGTTTCGCTCCCACGTGCGCAGGGGATTTCGGTATGCCCTGATTACGATTCGTAATCTCAGCGAACCCCTATATATCCATGAGCTGCGCTGTCTTTTGAACACATATCCCGTGGATACTAACCCAGTCTTCGAAGCCTCGGACTCGCGCCTCAACGCGATCTGGGCTATGTCTCAGTACACGAGTCGTCTTTGTTCTGAAGATACGTTCGTCGACTGCCCCGCCTATGAACAGGCTTTTTGGGTTGGAGATGCTCGCAACGAAGCCCTGATCGATTATTACATCAACGGAGATATGCGCTTGGCTCGCCGCAGTTTGGAATTGGTTGTACCGTCCCTCCAGCGTTCGGAGCTGCCTGAGTCGCAGGTTCCCAGTGGCTGGCAGAACATTCTCAGCACGTGGAGCCTGCTTTGGGTGCTGGCTTGTGCGGAGCACTATCGTTTCAGCGGTGATGATGCGTTTCTCGAGCGAGTCTTTCCAGCTATGGTGCAAACGTGTCGTACCTTTGTGGACAAACACCTGAACTCGCAGGGTCTTTTGGAGATTGAAGCCTGGAATATGCTGGACTGGGCGGGAATGGATACGCCTAATCGCGGTGTGGTGACGCATCTCAATGCTTGGTTAGTGAAAGCTCTGCGAACCGTGAGTGGTGTAGTTCGGGAACGCTCCGCTGCAGACCATAGGGCTGCCCAGCAGCTTGCCGTAACAGCCGATGAAGTCCAGGCCGCCATGAACAAACATCTATGGGACGATACCCAACAGGCCTTCGTCGACAGTCTGCATGCCGATGGATCGGTTTCGTCGGTAATCAGCCAGCAGACCAATGCCGTGGTGTATCTCTGTGATTGTGTTGAAGGCGAACGCCGAGCGCTGCTGCAGGGATATATTACAGATGCACCCAGCCACTGGGTGCAGATTGGGTCGCCCTTCATGATGTTCTTTACCTTTGAAAGTCTAGTCAAGTATGGCGATTTTGCTACCCTGATGCAGTGGACTCGTCAATATTGGGGAATGATGTTGGATCGCGGTGCTACTACCTGCTGGGAGATGTTTCCCGGATTCGAGCGGGATCGCTGGACTCGCAGTCACTGCCATGCCTGGTCAGCAGCACCCGGATATTTCCTCCCGGCCTTCATCCTCGGCGTCCGTCCCTTGACGCCTGGTTGGAACAGCATCTTAATTGAGCCGCAGCCTGTCGATCTTACTTGGTGCCGGGGACTTGTTCCAACACCGCATGGCTATGCCGATGTGCGCTGGAGTAGAGAGCATGCAGGTGAACTGCTTCATCTTGACATTACCTTACCGCCCGGAACTTCCGGGGTTGTCAGGCTTCCGGACTCGTGGCCAGAACCGCAGGTGGTCGGCGGCCAGGCCGAGCCGCAGGGCCGAATCGAAGGTCAGTGGACGGTGAAGGTCTTGTCGGGTGAAGCTGTGTGTATCGTGGTACCCACAGCAGAAACTGGCGAGGGAAACGAGGTAACATGACATGCAGAAAACGATCCTAATAACCGGTGCTGATCGCGGCTTGGGCTATGATTTGACGGAACAATTTCTGAAGAAGGGGTATAGGGTGTTTGCCGGGCAATACATGCTGGATTGGCCCGAGCTGAAGGACCTGCAGCAGCAACACAAAAACCTGTTGGATTTGGTACCGCTGGATGTTTCGTCGGATGACAGTGTAACCAGTGCGGTGGCCTATGTGAAGAGCAAAACGGATGCTTTGGATATTTTGCTTAACAATGCTGGTATTTCGGGAGGTAGGGATAATTCTCTAAATGTCTTCGATGCGTTGGATTTCGACTGGGCACAGCACGTTTACAATGTTAATGCTGTGGGACCGCTGCGAGTCACCAACGGACTGCTGCCTTTGGTCATGAACAGTGACACGAAACTCGTGGTGAACATCTCCTCAGAAGCTGGCAGTATTGCTCGCTCCTACCGCAAGGGCTGGTTTGCCTATTGTATGGCCAAAGCTGCCTTGAACATGCAGTCGTCCATTGTACACAATAACATCTACCCGTTGGGCGGGCAGGTCTTGGTGGTTCATCCAGGCTTTCTGCAGTCGTACATTACTGGCAGGAAGAATCTAGAGGCAAAGACGCCGACGGACGTGGCGGCAAACCAAATTATTGGCATTATTGAAGACAAGGAAATCTATCGGGGTGATGGACCAACATTCATCGATCACGAAGGGGAACGTTGGCCTTGGTAACAAAAAATGAAAGGGAAGTGAACAACAATGTCTAAGCTAAAAAAGGCTATTTTGTTTGGGGATTATACCAACGCCAATTGGCATCCGGTGACGGGAATCGATCGAGAACTATCGGAGATTCTTGCCGATGAAGTGGAAGTTGTTTGTACGGAAGAGTATGGCGACTTCCAGCGGCAGGATTTGGAGCCGTATGATTTAGTGATCACCTATGCTGACCGTTGGCAGGATAAGACAACACCGGCTTTGGTAGATGCCGTGTTGGCGTTTGTTTCCGGTGGCGGTGGGATGCTTTGTCTGCACAATGGGATTATTGTTTCGGACTATGAGCTCTCACAGATGTTTGGCGGAACCTTCACGGGACACCCTCCATTCGAAACTCTGCAGTTCAAAGTTACTTCTTCAACGGAGCATCCAATTGTGGAGGGCGTAACGGATTTCTCGATGGGTGAAGAACCGTACCAGTTTGACTTCGATGCGTTCACGGAGAAAACGATACTGTTGAAGTACCAGTACGAAGAAAAACTATGGCCGGCTGCCTGGGCGCAGACGTTTGGCAAAGGGCGCGTCGCATATTTGGCCCCGGGCCATAATGTCCAAGTCTTTCAAAACCCGATGTTTCGCAGGCTTGTCAGCAACAGTGCCCGTTGGGCTTTGGGTCATGCTTAAGCTCGACGTGCCTAGCAGCCCTGTTTCACAAAGAGCAATGCGTGGTTTCGGCCGAGTCCGAAACCCTTTCTAACAGGCGTTTCTCCGAGCCGAACTGCCAATTTCGGGCGTTGAAACACGTCAATGAAACAGGCCTGCTAGGAGATCCGGTTGACGAGGGATAAGCAGTACTCATCACAGGCTGCCGAATAGATAGACCCAAAACGAAAAG
>SLOZ01000274.1 GCA_007132255.1 Limnochordia bacterium
ATACCGTTTCACATAATGGTGGTCACCTTGGTGCGAATTTGGGGGTCGTCGAATTGACCTTGGCGCTGCACTCGGTGTGGAATTCTCCCGAAGATAAGATCATTTGGGATGTGGGGCATCAATGCTATGCGCATAAAATGCTCACAGGCCGCAACGAGCAGTTTTCCAGTTTGCGTCAATATGGTGGTCTGTCAGGATTTCCCAAGCGGGCAGAGAGTCCGCACGACGCCTTCGATGTTGGCCACAGTTCGACATCGATTTCGGCGGCTGCCGGTATGGCCATAGCCCGGGATTTGATGGGGAAGTCGCATCGTATTGCAGCCATTATCGGTGATGGGGCGTTGACCGGCGGCATGGCTTTGGAGGCCTTCAACCATGTCGGTCACCTAAAGACAGACGTTGTCGTTATCCTAAATGACAATGAGATGTCGATTGGGCGGAATGTCGGTGCTATGAGCGAATACTTGACTCGCTTGCGCTTGGATCCTACCTTGACGAAGGCGCGCGATGAAATAGAAGCTTTGGTGCGACGTATCCCTGGCATTGGCGGGTCCATGAGTCGCGTGGCTGCCGGTGTCAAGGATGCGTTAAAGTCTCTCCTGCCCGGACAGCTATTTGCTGAGTTGGGCTTCTCGTATTTTGGGCCGCTGGATGGTCACAATATTGCGCAGTTAAAATCTGCACTTCACGACGCTGCGCAGCGCGGGGGGCCAGTACTGCTCCATGTAATCACGCAAAAGGGGCGTGGATACGGGCCAGCAGAGAATGATCCGTCGCAGTTCCACGGCGTCAGTCCATGGGCAAATAAGCAGACAGCTGCTTCTACTCGTACATTTAGCGAAGTGTTTGGCGAAGCTTTGTGTCACGCTGCCGAAGAGGATGAGCGCGTCACGGCCGTCACGGCCGCGATGCGTGATGGTACGGGTTTGACGGGATTTGCCAGGCGCTTCCCAGAGCGCATTTTTGATGTGGGCATTGCTGAACAGCACAGCCTAACCTTAGCTGCGGGGATGGCATCGCAGGGTCTGCGGCCCGCGGTTGCCTTGTATTCTACGTTTCTTCAACGAGCCTATGATCAGGTGGTCCACGACATTGGTTTGAGTCACTTGCCCGTGCTGATCGCAGTGGACCGTGCGGGAGTGGTGGGTGATGATGGTCCGACGCATCACGGCGTTTTCGATATCGGCATCCTGCGGCCGATCCCCGGCTTGACCATTCTGTCTCCACGTGGAGCCGGAGAACTTCGGAGAATGGTGAGCTGGGCGCTGACGAACGACGGACCCACGGCGATTCGCTATCCGCGAGGGGCAGCCAATGCCTATCCCGAGGAAGATTCTGGTGCGGTGACCAAGAGCCAAATCCTGCGTCAAGGCACAGACTGTGCGATCTTGGCGGTGGGTCCCTTGGTGGATGCTGCACTGGCAGCAGCAAAGTCTTTGGATTCCCAATATTCCGTGGCTGTTGTGAATATCCGGAGCATCAAGCCCCTTGACAAAGAGCTAATTCTGCGGATGGCCAGATCCACCAGAAACATTATCACTGTAGAAGATCATGTGGTGGCAGGGGGATTTGGTAGTTCTGTCAACGAACTGCTTTTGGAAGAGGCTAACGTCAAAATTCGAACCGTGGGCTATCCCGATGAGTTTGTCCCCCAAGGCTCGGTTTCTGAACTTCACGAGTTGTATGGCTTGGATGCCAATGGCCTCGCCGAGAGTGTTCGCCGTATGCTGGACAATCGGGCATTGGCCGAAGCCGAATGATGCCCCTATACGTTCTGCTCGTTGCAGTAGCCTGACATGTCTGACACGTAACGATGACAATGATCTATGGGAGATTGATCTATGGCGAAAACACGTTTGGACCAGCGCTTAGTCGATGAAGGACACTTTCTGTCGCGCCCAAAAGCCAAAGCCGCGATTATGGCAGGTTTGGTTTTCGTCAATGACGTGCGTGTGGATAAAGCGGGAACAGCCGTGGCCAGTGATGCCAAACTGGAGGTGCGCGGTCAAGCCATTCCTTATGTCAGTCGCGGCGGACTGAAACTGGCGAGAGCTCTACAGGTGTTTCCCATAGTAGTCACCGACAGAGTGGTTATCGATGTGGGAGCTTCCACAGGCGGTTTTACCGATTGCTTGCTGCAAAATGGTGCCGCCAAGGTCTATGCTATCGATGTCGGTTATGGACAGCTTGATTGGTCGCTGCGCCAAGATCCACGGGTGGTGGTGATGGAACGAACCAATATCCGCACTGTCACACCGGAAATGCTGGCTGACGTACCAACACTGGCTGTTGTCGACGTGGCATTCATTTCGTTAACGAAGTTTTTCCAACAGTTGTTGGCACTCTTAGCAGACCACGGTGACGTGATCTGCCTGATCAAACCCCAGTTCGAAGCGGGACGCGAGGCAGTGGGCAAAAAGGGTGTTGTCCGTGATCCGGCCGTTCATCGCGCTGTTTTGGTCAAGCTTACGAGTACGCTGCAGGAGTTTGGGGCTGGTCTGTGTGGATTGGATCACTCGCCGATCCGCGGACCCGAGGGCAACATTGAATACCTCGCCCATTTTTCCAAGGGTGCACCAAAGGTATCGGCGGAAAGCATGGCGAATGTCATCGTGGAACGCGCACATACACAAGCACACTGATTTTGGACGAAATGGGGCGATGGCGATGAATATTGGGATTATGCCTCATACACGCAAGCCCGAAGCGATCAAGCTGACTAAGGAACTCATTGGTTTTTTTTCTCAGCGGGGAGTCAATCTTTGGTTGGAGCAGGGTGCAGCGGGGCTCATTGGTCATCCTGAACTGGGGCAGCCGCTGCAGGAGCTGAAGAACTTGACTGCATTGTTGGTATTGGGTGGCGATGGGGCATTGCTCAATGCAGCTCGGTTGATCAGCGGTCTTGATGTACCCCTGCTGGGCGTGAACATGGGTCATTTGGGGTTTTTGACTGAACTAGAAAAAGAAGATATCTACCCAGCTTTGGAGCGCCTCCTTAATGGGGATTACAGCGTCGAAGAACGGATGTTCATTGACAGTGTTGTCAAGCGAGAGGGCGCTGAAGTGGCGTCCTATCGAGCTCTAAATGATGTTGTGATCACGCGCGGCACGTTTGCGCGTATCATCCATTTGCAGACATGGGTGGATGGATATCATGTGATGGACTACATTGCTGACGGCATGATTGTGTCTACGCCCACTGGCTCTACTGCCTATTCATTGTCGGCTGGTGGTCCCATTGTGGACCCGCTTTTGGATTCCATAACCATGACCCCGATTTGTCCGCATACCTTGGCGGCGCGCTCAGTTGTGGTGCGTCCGCAGTCGGAGGTGACTGTGTCGGTGGAAGCGGCGCATGAAGACGTTATGCTTACCATTGACGGCCAGCTGGGTTTTCGTTTACAGTCCCACGACAGCGTGGTAATCCGCCAGTCACCGGTGCGAGCTGGGTTCGTCAAACTGCGCGGACGGAATTTCTTCCAAGTTCTGCATGAGCGACTGAAGACCCCGCACATTCGATGATTCCTAGCAGCCCTGTTTCACAGGGAACAATGCGTCGTTTACGACTGAGCTCCAAACGCCTTTTTGCAGGCGTTTCTCCGAGTTGAACTATCAACTTTGGGCGTTAAAACACGTCTGGGCAACAGGCCTGCCAGGAGTATGTTGGTTTTCTTCATCGGGACCCAAAACGGATGATTCGGTGCTCGTAGAGGTAACTGGGTAAGGAAGTTCAAAGCTGTTGCGCCATTAGGCGAGCTCACAACCGTTCACTAAGTATCTTAACAACGTTTTCACCGACCAGGATGGAACAGTTCCGCCCCCGAGGCACGTCTGTGAAACAGACCTGCTGGGCATGGTCTTGTAACCGTCTGGCACCATGTAGCCAGGGATATTGCCGATTAACGGCAGCCAATCGAAACTTAATTGGGGGAGGAACAGGTAGTGAAGTCCAGACGCCAGTCCTTTATTTTACAGTTGGTCAAAGAACATGAAATCGAAACGCAGGAAGAGTTAATGACCCTATTGCGGGATGAAGATTTCAAAGTTACCCAAGCTACGATATCGCGAGACATTAAAGAGCTGCGGTTGGCTAAGGTGCCGAGTGGGAAAGGTGGTTACAAGTATGCTTTGCCTCAGGGTGCCACCAAAGGCGACTTAAACCGGCGTGCTCGTCGTGTCTTTGAAGACTATGTCAAAGACGTAGATTTCAGCGGAAGTTTATTGATCATTAAGACCTATCCTGGCGGTGCCCATGCGGTAGCTGCAGTGCTGGATGAACTGGAGTGGCCTGGAGTGGCGGGGACCCTGGCGGGTGATGATGTAATCGTCCTGATTGTTCGCAGTGAGGCTGAGCAGAATCAGCAGCGACCACCGGGACAGGCTGGGATTCTTTATGATCGTTTATTGGAACTCTTGCGTCGATAAATGAGGTGAAGTCTTGCTGAAAGAATTGCAGATCCGAGATTTTGCATTGATCGAGCATTTGCAGTTGACGTTTCAGGACGGGTTTAGTGTTTTGACAGGAGAAACGGGTGCAGGCAAGTCGATCATTATAGATGCACTCGGCCTTCTTTTGGGCGCTCGAGCATCCACCGAGATGATTCGGACCGGACGCGACAGTACGCTTGTAGAAGGCTGTTTTTCGTGTTCGGAGGGTGCAGCAGTGGTGCTGGACCAGTGGGGTTTTCTTGATGGCAATGGCTGTGAGGAGATCATTATTGCTCGGGACGTCAATGCAGCTGGCCGCAGTCGGTGTCGCGTCAACGGCCGCATGGTGTCCGTTAGTCAACTGGCCGAATTGGGCCCGCTGCTGGTGGATATTCTTGGACAGCATCACCAACAGGCGCTGTTGAACAGCCAAAGCCACATCGCGGTACTTGACAGTTTCGGCAGCTCGAAGTTCCAGCAGCTGAAGCAAACCATGGCGGAGGAGTACCAACGGTATATGACCGCTGCGAAACAATTGGCCTCCCTTCGCCAAGACGAACGAGAACGGCTGCGCCGCATGGATCTCTTGC
>SLOZ01000201.1 GCA_007132255.1 Limnochordia bacterium
ACTATTTGATGTTCCAAGAATCACAAAAAGGAAGCGGTCGAGCAAGCTGGTTGACCGCTTCACAGATATACTGTTTCCGAAGTATAACTCTATCCGCTGCACTCACCCGCCGAAGTCCGATGCCTTAGGGATTGCGGACAAGGAGGGGAATAATTTCATGTTGACTGACTAGCACAAAGGATTTTCCCCTGTAAATGACTAAATCTTCTCTATTGTATGTCTGATCGTGTTGGCAAATGCAGGTAAAGGCAGGTTCATCAATATGAGGGGAGTGGAATCTCGTGAAACGAACGCATTTGGCTATAACTTTAACCATTGTCCTAGGGATTCTTGTTTTTGCTGGTGCTAGTGTATCGGCTGATTGGGCAGCGTTTCAGTTCCGACCAGGTCAGCTTATGAGCTACAGTATCTGGATCGAACATCCCGACCGGCTCTTGGAAGGAGACATGGAGTTTTTCGTGCAGGAGGCTATTGGTGGTGAGATTGCCCTGATGGTGTCGGGTTTCATTGAAGACGAATACTTTGAGGGAGTGGCTGGGGCGGAAGCGAACGACCTTGAAGGTCTCTATGAGGGCATTTTCCTGGAGTTGATGATGCAGCTATCGCCTGAGATGATGCACGCAGTCTTCGCAACCATCCTAGTTCCATGGTTTGACAGCATCCTACCCGGCGAGACTCTTTATGAGGGATATCACATACCGTACGACGACGAGTGGGGCTTTTCGGCCGATGTTGTTGGTCACATGACCCAGGCTGATCGTCGCGGTTGGCTCCTGGAAGTAGATTTCCATGAAGATGACGGCTGGAGGTCCCAGATGGAGCTGGCGATTGATCCTGAGCTTCCGCTTCCGATTTTTATTGCAGCCAGTAATGTGTTTGATGGCCCACTACAGGAGGCTGACGTTGTGGTGCGGTTGGACTTCTATGACGCCAACGCGTCACCTCGAGGAGACCTCGAAGTGGATAGGGACTTCGCAAACTTGTCCAGCGACGTGGAGCCCACGGGTGTTCTGGCTGATCTCTTGGACCATTTTGAGGCCCACGGGCTGGAAATTGGCGAGCTTTCGCCCAAGGCCTACAGGATGTTAGGTGCCGCTCAAGGCTTCGGTGTCGAGGTTGACGAAGAAGTGTTTGAAGTGTATTGGTTTGATCCCGAAGCGATCTCAGCTGCAACCCAGGCTAATCTTGACCAGGCCAGCGAAACAGGCATCATGCACTTCCCAGAGATGGAGTGGAAGCTCCCCGGCCTGGTTCGGAATCATGTATTTATCACCGCTTTGGAGTTTGGCACCTTCTGGGTTCATCCGCGGAAGGATGATATTGCCGAGGCTTTGGAGACATTTCAACCTTAACTCATGTAGGAAGAGCGAATAAAATACACCGGTTGGGAGTCGCCTCGGACTCCCAGCCGGTGTATTTTTGTCATGGCAATAATATAGCGACACAAGCGTACTCTCAATATTTTCGGAGGAAAGTGTTAGAAAAGTGGTCACAAGACGTTCAAACAAACCACGCGAAATCCCTGTAATAGAGATTTCTCCGACCACAACGCGAAGAACGTTCAGTCGGATCCAAGAAACTCAACGCTTACCTACTAGGCCATAGAAAAACAACTGCTGCAGCGATTCCTTAAAGGCGCCATCCCTCTT
The DNA here is from genome assembly GCA_007132255.1 of Limnochordia bacterium. Classification (GTDB taxonomy): domain Bacteria; phylum Bacillota; class Limnochordia; order Darwinibacteriales; family B1SED10-159; genus SLOZ01. The sequence goes on from SLOZ01000201.1 coordinate 1,650, forward strand.
GAGAAATTCGGGCTGGGTCAGGACCGACATGATCGCTCCCACGTAAGCCGCTGCGGCCTCATGGGTTACAGAGGGGTGAATGCAGCCTTCGGCTTTGCCTTGATCCACTAGACGGAATATGAACGGAAGAGCCTTCGTTTGCGCGAACTCACGGTATGCTTCTTGAATCTTCGGATCGTCCCAAGGGACTGTTTCGGTAAAATTGTGACCAAACGGCAGCTTGGCAGGACTCTTAAGGGATAGCAGTTCCTTCAGCTTCTCCGGAAATGGCTGCGACGAAGCAAGGAGGGCATCGGCTTGCTGGAGCGACGCATTCATGTAACGCAGCATCACCTCGCGCAGCAGAGCGTTTTTGCTGCCAAAGTAATTGTAGATGCTCACTTGGCTGACCCCGGCTTCCTTGGCGATAGCGGCTATCGTAGCTTCGCGGACTCCGGCGGCGAAAAATTGCCTCTGGGCAGCATCGAGAATCGCTTGTTGTTTCGCTTCCGTACGACGGCTGAATCCGTCCATGGAATCACCTTCTTGCCTGCGTTAGTACGCGGATTTGGATAGTTTTAGTATAGCATAGTTTTGACATACTCCATTTTAGAAGTTCAAAATTTGTTGACATCGTGACACCCTGGGAGTAATATGAAACATATAAGTTACATATTTCAAAACTTGGAGGTGGACACGCTGATCCGAGTCGAACGGTTGACCAAAACCTACAGAAGCGGCAAAGGAATCTTCGACATCGATTTTGACGTTTCCGAGGGCGAAGTTTTCGGTTATCTTGGCCCTAACGGGGCCGGCAAAACAACAACCATCCGCCAATTAATGGGCTTCACCAATGCTGACCACGGCCGCTGTACTATTCGCGGTCTAGATACCCGCCGTGAGGCTAAAGACATTCAGCGCCATGTCGGTTACGTTCCCGGAGAGATTGCATTCTTAGAAGACATGACGGGCCTTGGTTTCTTGACGCTCCTGTCACAGATGCGCGGTATGAAACGGGCTCCTCGCATGGATGAGCTGGTTGATCGATTCGAACTTGAAGTCGGGGAACGCATTCGACGGATGTCGAAAGGCATGAAACAAAAAGTGGCCATCATAGCGGGCTTCATGCATGATCCCACTGTGTACATTCTAGACGAACCCACCAGCGGTTTGGATCCTTTAATGCAGACCACATTTATTGAGCTGATCTTGGAAGAAAAGCGGCGCGGCAAGACGATTCTGATGTCTTCGCACAATTTCGCTGAGATTGATCGCACCTGTCACCGGGCTGCTATCATCCGGGAAGGCCGCTTGGCCGTGGTGGAGGACATTGCGAAGCTCAAGCAAGCGCAGCGCAAAGTCTTCGTTGTCTCCGTCGCAGCGGACGCGGACTTGACCGTTCTCCGAGACAGCGGCTTAGAACTGGGCAGCATAACGAACCACCAAGTGGAAGTTGTCATCGGTGCTGATTACGACCAGTTCGCTGCTGCACTGGCGCGGTGCAGCGTTGTGGGATTGGACATGGTCCCTCAAAGTCTCGAGGATGTCTTTATGCACTACTACGGTAAGGGTGGTGATCCTGCGTGAATAGGGCTCTTTTCCACACGACACTGCGCTCTAATTGGGTACTGTTGGTAATCATCTTTGCGATCATGATGATGTATCTCAGCATTATCATCTCCATGTATGAACCCGACAACATGGAGGCGGTCACGGCGATGCTGGACGCCATGCCGCAGCAGGTCGTGCAGGCCATGGGATTTGCCGGACTGATTTCCGACCTAACGTCATTCTTGGCCAGTTATTACTACTCATTCATCGTGTTCCTATTCCCCATGATCTATGTGATTATCGCTGCCAATCGCATGATTGCCAAGCATGTGGACTCTGGTTCCATGGCGTATCTCTTGGCCACGCCGCATTCGCGGCTGACCATCGCCTCTACCCAAGGGCTTTATCTCCTGTTGAGTACGGCGCTGCTCATGGTCAGTGTCTTGGTGGCCGGTCTCCTTTTTAGCAGTGCCATGTTTCCCGGTGAGTTGGATGTCGGTGCTTTTCTACGACTCAATATCTCAGCCTTGTTGATTTTCCTGGCATTAAGCGGGATCTGCTTTTTCTTTTCGTGCATGGTCGATGACAGTCGTCATGCCGTGGCTTTGAGCGGCGGCATCGCTGGATTGTTTTTTGTGTTTAACATGTTGGTCAATGTTGGTGACCAGATGCAATGGCTCCGGTATCTTTCTCTGTTTTCGCTGCTAGATGCTCAGCAGCTAATGGCGGGGTGGGGATTCCTGGTGCGCAGCGGGCTATTGCTGTTCGGAATTACGTTTGTGACCTATGGGGCCGGTTTGGCCGTCTTTAACCGTCGATCCCTGACGCTGTAGGTTTGCTGGTCACTTAGCGAATAGAAACGCAAGGAGCACCGGTCATTTCGCCGGTGCTCTTTGCGTTGAGTTTTTATACCGCCCAAATTCTATGAGTGCTCAGAGCCGTGAAGAAATATCCATGCCTCTTTGGCAGCGCTGTAAAGGATTCAAGAAAAAGTTTAAATTGAAGCAGGAGTTGCAAAAATGAACACGAAGTAGTTAAACATGTAACGTAGAGTTAAAAATGAAACTTTTATATTCAAAAAGTTGCAGGAGATCAATTATTAGGGGTTTAGGGAGAGGATCGTCTTTGACTGCGGAGGAAATGAAACCATTAATTCTAGCAGAACAGCAGCTGCCGTATCTACTGCGGCACCAGATTAGCGATCGAAGTCATCAGCATTTTGGTGGATTTCGGCGGGGTACTACGGGTCGGGCAAGCGCTGAAAACGCTGGCGCTACGCCGGCCAATCTCATTACCATGGCATGTCTCTACACGCATCCGGATTCGCGGTATTTCAAGGACGAGCAGTTGCTGCTGCCCATGGAAGCAGCAACCGAGTTTCTGCGGCGTTCGCAGCGACGCGATGGCCTTCTGTCCATGGATGGCTGCAACTTCGATTCGCCGCCAGATACTGCTTTTGTCGTTGTGGGACTGGCAGAACTGTACAAGCTGCTGCAGGACACGGATGATCCGGAGCTGCGGGCCATTGGCGATGGTGTGGGCGCATTCCTGGCAGCGGCAGAACCAGGCTTGGTCCACGGCGGAGTCCATACTCCCAATCACCGCTGGGTGGTGGCGGCGGCCCTTGTGTTGTTAGCCGAACTCACGGGCAGCCAAAGGGCTGAGACCAGAGCGCGGGAATGGCTGGCTGAAGGCATTGATTGCTCCGAGGACGGTCAATGGACCGAGCGCAGTAATGGCGTGTACAACATCATCTGCAATATCATGTTTTGGCACCTGGCTCAGCATTATAATGATGCGTCCCTTTTAGAGCCGGTTCGGCGCAACCTGAATAG
>SLOZ01000441.1 GCA_007132255.1 Limnochordia bacterium
AACGCCGACAACTCTGCCAAACGACAACAGCGAGCCGAAGGAACGACTCGTACCAACTCTTGTTTTGTTCGTTCCGAAAAACCCATAGCCTGTCCTCCAGTCAAGATCCCACGTTCTTATCCCACCAGGAAGTCCCCGTTTTGACTTCAACCATTCGGATAATCTCCTGCGCCAGTTTGCGGGGATCATGGCGAACCAAATCCTGAGCGTCGAGGAGCTTCGCAGCACGTACTTCTAAACCCAGACGTCGGAGTTCGTCAACATCAGGTTCGATGGCATACGCCCCTTGTGTAGCATACTTCTGTGCCTGCTCGGCGGAAACCTCTTCATCGTTGACGAGACAAACATCCACAAGCTTTCGTCGCCCGGCATGGTCCAATAATGCCTTTACATGCTGGGCCGCCGTCATAGCTTCGGTTTCCCCCGGTTGGGTCATCACGTTGCATACATAGATCCGCAGGGCTTGGGTGCGACTGAGAGCATCTGGAATCTGACCAACCAGCAAATTCGGAATAATGCTCGTATAAAGACTCCCGGGTCCAAGCACGACAACATCTGCCTGGGCGATGGCATCCAGCGCTTCTGGCAGGGCCCGAACATGACCGGGTTCAAGAAACACTTGGGAAATTGCCTTCCCTTCTTGCGGAATGTGGCTCTCACCGACGACCTCCTCACCATCTTCATAGCGAGCTCGTAGTTTCACAGTGGCTAGAGTGGCCGGAAGGACGCGACCCCGAACCGCCAATACCTTACTCATTTCGCGAATGGCTTCCTCAAAATCTCCGGTGATGTCGGTCATAGCGGCGATAAAAAGATTCCCAAAACTATGACCCTGAAGCCCTTGACCCCAGGAGAACCGATATTGGAACAATCGCTCCATCAACGGTTCCGTGTCGGCCAAACTAACAATTGTATTGCGAACATCACCCGGCGGCAAAATCCCCAGTTCATCCCGTATCCGGCCGGAACTGCCGCCATCGTCAGCCACCGTCACGATGGCCGTAATATTATCCGAGTACTCCTTGAGGCCCCGCAGCATCGTCGAGAGGCCGGTACCACCGCCCACGACGACTATTTTTGGACCTTTGGCTAAGCTGCGTTTCCGATACAACCACGGGGCAAGACTCTTCTCTCCCCGCGGCAGCAATGACTCCGCTATGGAATGGACCAGATTACGCATGCCGAGCAGCAGGATCCCCAAACCAATGATAATGAGAGCAAGGCCCGTAAAACCATGACCCCACACTGATATGGATGCAATTCGCGCTAAGAGTTTAGTTTCCAGTGCGGCCAGAAACGTGGTGTTGACGAGGAACGCGCTGCCCACTCCAACCAGGAACACTCCTAGAATGATGACCACCATGAAGCGTTTGACTCGCATCCCGGGGTACAACCACTTCCAGCGCTGCATGCGGCATCCTCCTTCAGCGTTTCGCTATATCGCGATGTTCTAGGCTCACTTGATAATTCTGGCTTGTTAAAAATTCCTGCAGGCGATTGGCCATGGCTACCGACCGATGCTGGCCGCCGGAACAGGCAATACCAATGATGAGCTGACTCTTGCCTTCTTGGATATACTGCGGCAGCAGGAAGGCTATCATCTCACTGAGCTTCAGCCAGAACTGCTCGGCCAGCGGCCACTTAAATACGTATTCGTAAACCGAAGGTTCATTTCCGGTGAGGGGACGCAGCGAATCTACATAATGGGGATTCGGCAGAAAGCGGACGTCAAACAAGAGATCGAGATCCATCGGCAGTCCATGTTTGAACCCGAATGAAACAATAGTAACGGTCAGCGCCTCGCTCTGACGAACCGTGAGAAACTCCAGCAGCTGCTCTTTTAACTCTTTGGCACTCATGGTACTCGTGTCCACAATTTTATGCGCTTTGCCTCGAATCTGTTCCAAGCGCCGACGTTCCTCGGCAATGCCGTCAACAATGCCCCCTTCATGGGCCAATGGATGGCGGCGGCGAGTGAGTTTAAAACGGCGAACCAACGTTTCATCCGATGCTTCTAAGTACAGGATCGTGTAGCTGAAACCGACCCGTTCCAATTCTTCCAGAGCCAGCGACATATCGTCAAAGAAACGCCCCCCGCGGACGTCGCTAACCAAGGCGACCTTAGAGATAGTCCCTCCGGCCTTTAAAACCATGTCCGCAAATTTCGGAATCAGGGCCGGCGGCAGGTTATCCACACAGAAGAAGCCCAGATCTTCACAGGCTTTAATGACCTCGGATTTGCCAGCTCCAGACAACCCTGTAATGATCAAAAACTTGGTTTCCACGATTTGTCCTCCCATTCAGATCACTCCCAGCCAACGATGCCGCGCAGCCGAATCGGCATAGATCACGACAGTGATTGGACAAGGGCACCGGGGTGTTCCCAAACATCACCACGCTGAACCAGTGTATTCATGTCTATCCTACTACATCCATCGAAAAAAAGCATCACCTCCGGGATCAGCTCCCGAGCCGGTGATGCTTACATTAGGCCAAATGCTTGACCATAGGATTGTCGTGCGCAAGCCCCGCAGCTGCCGCTTCATCCAATAAAACGACGACTCGGGGATGCAGCTGCAGAACGGATGCCGGAAGTCGAGTGGTCACACTGCCTTCCAACGCACCGGCTACGGCTTCTGCCTTATCCTTACCACTGGCTAAGAGTAAGATTTTGCGAGCCTGCATAATCGTCTTAATTCCCATGGTCACGGCTTGTCTCGGTACCTGCTCCAACGAATTGTCGAAAAACCGTGCATTGGCTTGGCGCGTGCTCTCATCCAGTGTCACGACGTGGGTCGTGCAGCCAAACTCGGTTCCTGGCTCGTTAAAGCCAATATGACCATTGTGACCGATCCCTGTAACTTGAATGTCAATGCCACCCGCTGCCATAATCGCTTTTTCGTAAGCAGCACATTCTGCTTCCACATCGTTTGCAGTGCCATCTGGAATGTGGATGTTGCTCTTAGGAACGTTGATGCCGGCAAAAAGATGCTCCTGCATATAATGGCGGTAACTGGCTGGATGGTCACCAGAGAGCCCCAGGTACTCATCCAAGTTGAACGTAGTCACGCCACTAAAATCCAGTCCATGGCGATGCATCTGCTGCAAACGGTCGTACAGACCTAACGGTGTGCTGCCAGTGGCTAGACCCAACACACTGGCGGAATGAGCCTCAATTTGTTCCTTAATAATGGTAGCGGCAAAGTTGTCAAGGGCGTCCTTGCCCGAGAACACCAAAATCTCCACGACCAGCACCTACCTTTCATAAACGTAGACCAATTGGCCCGACACGTAATTTCGCTGGACCACCCACTGCGGCGAAACCACAACCACGTCACCCTTGTAGCCTTCCCGTATCCAGCCCCGGCGCTTCAAACCTAAGGTACGAGCGGGGTTTAGACTGGCCATCTGAACGGCTTCCTTCAGGGACACCAAACCGAAGTCGACCATGTTGCGCACGGCCTGCAGCATGTTCAATGTGCTGCCGGCTAGATTACCGGCTTCAAGACGAGCTTCACCGTCTTTCACAAAGATTGGCTGGTCGCCCAGGATATACGGTCCATCGGGCAGGCCCTGCGCTTGGACGGCATCCGTGACCAAGATCATCCAATCCACACCTTTGGCCCGCAGCAGTCCCTGAATGGCTCCGGGATGAACGTGAACACCGTCAGCAATAATCTCCGCAAAAACATGCGAGGCCGCAAATGCTGCCCCCACGACACCGGGATCACGGTGGTGCAGCCCGCGCATACCGTTGAACGTGTGCGTCACATGGGATATACCATGGGCAAACCCGGCCATGGTCTCTTCAAAGCTGGCATCGCTGTGACCCACAGATACAGTAATCCCACGGTCAACCAACCAATCAACTGCCTCTAGGCCACCGGGTACTTCGGGAGCCAATGTCACCAAGCGCAGCTGTTCGCCCAACAGTCCGTACAGTACCGCCAGTTCATCCAGATCAGCGCTGCGAATCTCCCCACCATACTGGGCGCCTTTCTTGCTTTCGTTGATGTACGGCCCTTCCAGGTGAATTCCCAGCACTTCGGCGCCATCCTTTGACCTAAAGTCTGCCACCAATTGGCAGGCCCGGCGAGTCTTTTCCCGAGAGGCGGTCACGGTGGAAGGCAGAAATCCTGCCACACCATATTGCGCCAAATGAGCTGCCACAGCAGCGAGAGACTGCTGATCCCCTTCCATAAAGTCGTGGCCCGCTGCTCCGTGGATGTGAACATCCAAGAATCCCGGGAACACCCAAGCACCCTGCGCGTCAACGGTTTCGCCGCTGCACATCGCTTCGCTCAAAGCACCGCTGTCTCCGACAAATGTAATCCGACCATCGTCCACAACCACAGCTCCATTGTGCAGGATGGTATCAGAGACTACGGTACCATTGTGGATACATACCCTTGCCATAGTCGCCCCTCCTGGTCCTTCGTGATCCTCGTCATCGTACTAACAGTTTCTTTCTGCGCACTCCCAGGAAAAACCTGCTAGGTTTGGGAAATCCTGATTCCCTGCTGCGTAGTTTGGTAAAACCGGCCAGAGTCCAAAAGAGCAGCAACCCACTATCATGGGACATTTCCTCCAAGTGGACTATCTATATTGTAGTTAACTTCCTCAAGAGTTGCAAATCCTTTACAGACTGTTGATTGCTCTGTTGCAGGCAGACTTTATCATAATAACCAAAGGAGGACGTCAACATGTTAAATCTTCTACGGAACAAGACCGTTGTGTTGGTAGCCGCTTTAAGTTTCATGGCCATATTCGCCATGGGTTGTACCGGAGGCAACAACAATTTTGAAGAGATGCCGCCGGCAAATACGGATCCTATTGACGGATTCTAAAAGGCTGAGCATCTGACAACGATGCCAACAGGCAGTGGGAAACTGTAACGTATACCTAGGAACGTGTTGATTTTCACGGTATCCCAAGCAAACTCATGCCGAACACCTCGGTGAAATCGCTGCTAAAGCGATTTCGAGTCTCTTGTTATGAGCTCGCCAGGGC
>SLOZ01000391.1 GCA_007132255.1 Limnochordia bacterium
AGTAGCGGTCAAATGGAGCCATCTTGATTGCGTGAACACTGGGCATTTCGGCAAACTGACGCCAAAAGTCATAACTCAGGACTCGACCACCGACCCGCGGCTGCAGATAAAAGCCAAAGATGGGTATGACCTCACCCACTGCCTGAGCCCGTTCAAGAAGCTGGCTTTCCGCATACGACTGTAATCCACCCATGCTCAGAAGTCCCATATCATAGCCTAGATCTGCGGCCAATCTTGCCTCTGCCACCGCTTGCTCCGTGGGCCCGCATAGCCCGGCCACTTTGATCAAGGAACGCGACTGTTCGCAGCCCAGCATCTCATCCAAAGCCACCGTCAAAACGGGTTCGAGCAAGCGAATGTCAGGATGGCGAATCTCGAATTGGGTGGAATGCACGCCCACAGCCAGCCCGCCGGCGCCGGCTGCCAGATAATAACGCACCAAGGCCCGCTGTCGACGGGCATCAAAGGTACGGTCCTGCGTCAGCGCCAAGGGCAGCGCAGGAATGACTGTTCCTTCGTGCAGATGATTCCGCAGGGATGTCTCCAGCTTACTCATGTCAAAAACGCCCCTTCCGTTCCTGAAAATGCGTCGGCTTCCCCAGTGTCTCGCCGCCGGCCTCAATCCAAGCAGCGGTCCAAGCAATCATCTGCTGCAGGGATACTCGCGGATAACCAAACAGTTCATGAGCCACAGATGCATTGTTGAGCAGGCATGTTTCCTGTTCTTCGCCGACAAAGATCGGCTCGACATCGAAGCGGTTGGCGAACTCTCCAGCCAACCACCGTATCGAAATGGTCTCCGGTCCCGTGGCGTTCAAGATACGTCCACCATTGGACTGCGTCAGAAGCAGCGAGCGAAGGGCATATTCATTGGCGTCGCCCTGCCAAAGGACATTAACGTGTCCCATACTCAGATCCACCGGCTGCTGGGTTTTGACCTGCTGGGCTAGGTCGAGGAGCACGCCGTAGCGCAAGTCAATGGCATAGTTTAAACGAAAACAGAGAATCGCCGTGCCAAATCTATGAGAATAATGTTGGAAAATCCGTTCGCGACCTAAACAGGATTGGGCATATTCGCCAACGGGGCTCGGGGGAACGTGCTCCGATGCACCACCAAAAGCTACAGGCATAAAGGGATACACATTGCCGCTGGAAAACACCACGATCCTTGAGTCGCGATACCTGGCAGCGACTTCACCGGGCACCAGCGTGTTCATGGCCCACGTATAGTGCTCCCGCCCGGTGGTGCCGAATTTCTGTCCGGCCATATAGATCACGTTCTTGACCTTCGGCAGCGCCTTCACATCATCTTGACTCATAAGATCCACAGCCTGGGTTTCCACACCAAACTCGTCTAACTCTTTGCGGAGATCTCCGGAGGAAAAGCGAGATACGGCGATCACACGCTTATCCAAGCTGCCTGCAACCACTGCATTCTTGGCAAGCTTAGCCAGACTCGGCCCCATCTTCCCCCCGGCACCGAGGATCATAATGTCCCCGTCTAACTGGCTTAAATCGCCAATTAACTGCGGCGAGGGCTTCGCCAAGTGGGATTCTAACTGTGCACGGTCCATCATCATTCACACTCCCGTTCCAACGCGGTGTAGGCATTACTTAAGTTAACTAATAAATGGTGCCGACCACTGGCGAAATCAAACTTCGCCAGGATGCCTGCATAGTCTCTCTAAGCGTTGGCCAATAAGGGATCTTTCGATAACACGATTCGACTGACCAACTTATCCTCAATTCCGTCCAAAGCCATGATAATAGCCCCCATGCAAAAAACTGACTCTCCCAAGTCGGAGAAGACAAATTCCGGCATGTGGGGAACCACACGCTGCATAATCTTGCGGATGGAATCCCCCACAATGGGTGCCGCCTGACTGTATTCACCACCGATTACAATGATTTCAGGATTTAACACCGTTACAATGTTAGCAATGGTCAAACCAATATGGAACGCCGTTTCCAAGAGGATATTGCGTAGTTCGGATTGCCCCGCCAGGGCTTGGTCAACAATCTCGGGAAAGTCCATGGTCCGCTGCAGCTTGCGCTGGACACGCTCGGCGATAGCTAACGTGCTGCAGACACTCTCCAGAGCACCGTAATCTGCTTTTTCGCGCGCCACCCCTTCCCAATCGGTCACGACAAAACCCATCTCGCCCTCCATATGGGTAGCACCCTTATAGAGACGGCCATCGATTAGAATTCCAGCTCGAATTCCCTGGTCAATTTTGATATACATGGCATTGCTGTGACCGCGAATATGACCCTTCCAACGCTCACCGACAACAGCAGTATTGACAACATTTTCCACGAATACATCGCACTGGAACTCTGCCGCCAGCTCTGCGACCAAGGGAATGTCTTCCCACTGTTTGATGTTCGGCGCCAGTTTGATCACTTGGTCTTTGGGATCAAATACACCCGGTACCGCAATTCCCATGGCCAGAAGCGCCTGCGGTGCTATACCGTGATCGTTCATGACACGATGGATGAACTCCTTAAGGAACGAAAGACAGTCCACCTGGCGGCGATCATAGGTCGTGCGATGGGTCAGCATCCGTTCGGCACTGACATCACTCACCACTAAGCTGATGGTGCGGCTATCGATATGGATACCCATCACATACGCACAGTCTTGCGTTAACTCCAGAAGAATGGGTTTGCGGCCACCCAGGCGGCTGGATGGACCCGTTTCGGCCTCATGAAGGATGCCTTTATCGAGAAGAATGCTGACAATGGCCGAAACGCTAGGAGCACTCAAGCTCAAGCGCCGAGATATTTCAGCACGAGATAGTGGCTCGGCTACCGCTCGGCACAACTCAATAATCTGTCTAATGTTTTCATGCCGAATATTGCTGGGTCTCAAACAAAACACATCCTCCAAAAATCAAAATTTCTGCTGCGATGGAATGCTCAGCGAGTGTTAATCGCATCTGGATAGCGCTGTTCTGGCCGTTCTGCCAAGCCCACTACGTGCTTCACCACGGGGATATCTGTTGAAAGGCCTCCCAGCCAGGCTGTGCGTAGAATCTGTGCCCGCCATCACCAATGACTAGACGGCAGTTTTCCGGAACCCCAGCAGCATCGTAGATGGCCTGGACAATGGCAAAGTTTTCTTCGACGCCTTGAATGGGGAAGATGTCATCTTCGCGGCCTGCCACAACGACAAGGGGTCGTGGTGCAAGACAGCCGGCAAGATCGCCCATTTCGAAATACTGGTAGACACCAGGTACGTAGTTGTCCGTACAGTGATAGATCCGCCCGATGGAGTCTTTGTACGTACAAACAGAACAGGAAGCCATTGCGATACTAATGCGCGGTTCAAGGCACGCTGCATAATATGTTATCGTTCCACCGCCGGAGTTGCCCATGCAGGCAATGCGGTTAGCATCCACCTCAGAAAAGGCGGTGATGGCATCAATGGCACGCTTGACATCCCAAATCCGTTCGCCCACCATGGTGCGTCCTAGAAGCAGCGCTCCCATGGTCCCCTGCTGGCAGCGATGAACATGATCAGGCTGCGCGTCATGTCGCTCGCCAAAACAGCGCTGTTCCAAGGTTAGTGCTGCATAGCCTTGCTCCACAGCTTGAATGGCAAAGTCGCGGTCACCTCCAAGATAGCGTTCATCACCAGCATATTTTGCACGCCCCAAGGAAATGTGCATACCCGTGGTATGTCCCTGGAGGCAGATCACGAGAGGATAAGGACCCGAACCCGTCTTCGGAATGAGCAGATGACAAGGAACGTGACACCATTCCTCGGATTGGAACACAAAACGTCGTTCAAAGAATGTCTCGTGTTCTTCTTCAAATTCTACGCGCAGATCTAGATCCACAGGCTCCGGCATCACGCCGATCAGTTCCTGCAGTTTGCCCCGGATTTCGTTCTGCCAACGAGGCAGGTCGCCTTGGTTGGTAAAGGCTAATTTTTTCGGCGCGTTCTCATACAGGTAATCATGGCAGGTCTGTGGGTTGAATGTGTTAGCGGACATGGGCGTTCAGCTCCTTTAATCATCCGAACTGGCTAAAAGCTCTCCTCGGACAAAGACTTGGTTCACGGCAAATGTTTTATCGAACACCACGACATCTCCTTGTTTCCCAGGGGCTAAGGTTCCTTTAGAGCCTTGAACCCCCAACACCTTGGCTGGGGTTGCCGTAAGCATCGTCACAGCTTGATTCAACGGTACATTGGCCACTTCGACCATGGTCTGCAGAAGTCGATTGCCTGTGGCCACGCTCCCAGCAAAGGCTGTTCGATCAGACAGCTTAGCCACCCCCTCTTCCACCAGCACTTCTTGGCCATCAGTCAAACTGCCCAACCGATACGTGCCGGACGGCATACCTGCGGCCCGCATGGAATCTGTCACCAAACAGATGCGGTCACAGCCCTTGTTCTTGTAGATGAGCTTGAGCAGGCTTTCGGGAAGATGATGGCCATCAGCGATAATCTCAACAAACAGTTCGTCCACAAGCAGTGCAGTCTCGATAACACCAGCATAACGATAGCCATGAACGCGTTTTAGACCGGACATACCCGAATACAGATGGGTCACGAGACTGAAACCGGCGGCCAAAGCGTCCAAGACTTCCTCATAGACGGCATTAGAATGGCCGATCGAGGCAATGATGCCTCGCGTCTGCAGTTCACGCGCCATATCCAAAGCACCTGGAAGCTCAGGTGCCAGCGTCCAGCGAACAATATCACTGCTGTAATCCAGCACCTGCATGTATTCACTGCGCTCGGGATTCTTTATATAACGCGGATCCTGGGCGCCCCGCTGCTCCATACTAAAATACGGGCCCTCCAAATGCAGACCCTGAAGACACGGCCCCTTTTCGAGGGTTTTTTTAACCTCGCGGAATAGGTCTAGAGTCCGGTAGAGTTCCTCGAAGGTACTCGTCAAGGTGGTCGGCACGACCGTTGTGGTACCATAACGAAGCTGGGTCTGCGTCGCTTGGCGAAATGCATCCACGGTGCCATCCATGAAATCACTGCCACCA
>SLOZ01000452.1 GCA_007132255.1 Limnochordia bacterium
CAAACTGCTGCGACTGGAATCCGTCACTTCTACCTTTTCAATGGCGGAACGATATGTTCCAGGGACTGATAGCCAACTATGGTGGTCTGCAGTGAGATTGCCGATGCGAAACGCCTTCTGATAGGCGTTTCTCCGAGTTGAACCAGCAGTTTTGTGCGTTGCGGCACGTCTATGCGACAGGCCTGCTAGCAGATTGTGGGAAAAATGGAGACAGGGTATGGTGGAAACCGTGGAGGAAAGGTGGAAGGTGGATGAAAGACTACAAAGTTGGCATTGCCTTGGGAGGTGGCGGCAGCCGCGGGTTCGCTCACTTGGGCGTTCTCAAAGCGCTGCAAGAACAGGGTATTGTCCCGGAAGTCATCGCGGGCAGCAGCGCCGGTTCTATCATTGGTGCACTATTCGCTGCTGGGAAGGCTCCGGATGCGATCTTTGCGGACCTGGAAGAGAACACGTTGATCGATTTTGCTAGGTTTGGTTGGTCAGGGGATGGTTTGATGTCTCTGGATTATCTCCGGAAAGAACTGGAAGATTTGCTTCCTGGCAAGACATTTGCCGATCTCCAACACCCATTGTATGTAACGGTATCGAACCTCCTCTCCGGAGAAGTGGAATATTTGCATGAAGGGGAGGTGGCGGTGGCCGTGCAAGCTTCATCGGCCATTCCGGTATTGTTTGCTCCTGTGGAGATTGCTGGAGAGGTCTATGTTGATGGGGGACTGTTAGACAATGTGCCGGTGGCACCGCTTGTGGACTGCTGCGACAAGATCATCGCTGTGGACATTATGCCTTTGGAGAGAATGGAGACGGTTGAAGGAATGCGTGATGTGGCCGTCCGCACGTTTCAGATCGCCGTTGGCGGTGCATCCCGGCATCAGCTGAAGGAAAGCGCTCTTTTGATTCAACTGAACGAATTGGCTGGGTATCATATTCTGGACACCAGTGCCAATGAGGAAATGTACAACATTGGCTATGAGCATGTGAAGAACTTGGACCTATCGGATTTCTGAGCATTCTGATCCCACAGCGGTGCGGACCCAACAATGATCCACACCGCCTTACGCACTGCCACTGAGCCCATTGTGCCGCCGGTCAAGGGAACAGCGGACCGCAGCAGAGCAGCCTACACGGGCGCAAAATGCCCTGGAACGACAAAGGGATTGAGACTCACTCCGGTGAATGATGACACAAGAAGCTCGCGACGGTTGACTGGCATTGGCCTGCCCAGCCGGCACAGAAGAGGAACTGAGTGCGGTTGCGTTTTGAGTTCCCAGCTGTCTTCAAAGATTTTTGGAGAGCTGGGGATCAAAATAATGCGAATATTGCAATGGTTTTGTGTAGGCGGAACGGTTTGGTGAACATATAACGGCTGAATGGTGCGGACGGGCTGCGGGGGTTCGAGTGGGTTTGGCAGATACTATCAGAGGGAAGGGAGAGGGTGGAGGAGATGGTACGAAAAGGCGTTTTTGGAGTTGTACTTGTCGTGGTGATACTGCTTGCGTGTATGGGCGCGCACGCCTCCGAATGGCGGCCAATGGAGTTTCGCCCCGGCGAGCATTACGTGTATGAGTTTCTTGTCGAGCAACCCGACGGAACGACGATGGCAGGTGTATTAGAGGTGCATGTCCAGGATGCTGGAGGCGGAGACATACTGACGGTGGTTGAGATCGTATCCCGAGGCGGTTCTTGGGAAGCTGCCGCGGTCAACGCCGCTGACGATTTGGATGGGATTATTGACGATCTGTTTTATGCGATCACCGCCGATACACCACTCGAATTGGCTTCGGTCTTTATCGAGACTTTGTGGTGGCCGTGGTTTGAGACATCGCTGGCGGGGGCTGTACTGCATGAGCAGTTTGCGATAACTCGCGATCCAATGTTCGGCTTTGCCGCCACGGTTGTGGGTCGCATGGACGTGGCTGAGCGCAGTGGCTATCGGGTGGAGGTTGCGTATGCCGCCGACGATGTGGATGTTGGGCGTTTTGATCTGGTCATAGATCCTGCACTGGCGCTCCCGATTCGCGTCTTGATTCGCGAAATGGCGCCTAACACCTATCTGCCCGGGGCGCGGCTGACAGTTAGCATGATCAACTATCGGGAGGATGCGCTGCCGCAACACGATGTCACTCAGGATTTACATGATCTGGACGGGGCCCTTCCCAGCCCTTGGGAAACCGCTGCGGCCGAGAACATCATTGGAGACCTGCTGGACCATCTTGAGAATTGGGGTCTGGAGATCCATGCCCTAGTGGATAAGGATTACGTGATGCTAGGAGCCACAGACGGTGTTGCCATCGGCTTGGAGGACGGATTTTTTGAGGTGTACTACTTTGACCTCGGCCGTACTCCTTTAGAAATCCAGCGGCGGTTGGTCGCCGCAGAGGACACTGGGATTTTTGTTGTTCCGGACATGCAGATGGAACTAGCTGTCACGGTTTACGGCGAAATTATGGTGGCTGCCTTGGAGGTCGGCGGTGGTTGGGTGCATCCCTCGAAAGACAAGGTTGAGCAGGCTTTAAGCAGCTTTGTGCCTTCGCTGTAAGCGGGAGTTGGTTAGGAGGTCCACTGAGCCGTCGACCTTCCGAGCGGCAGTGCAAAGAGTCATCCAGGAGGGTGTCACCATCAGCGCGGTATAGGAGCATTCTATTGCAGGGGAACACGTTCGCTGAAGCAGCCGCTTCCAAACACCACTGGAAGCGGCTGCTTTTTTCTTCGAATGAACCAGAGCTCCTCTACGACCACCCGCTGGGTGCACATAGGATCAAATCTGCGATGTATCTTGCTGGAGCGCTGTATTTGAGAATGGATGCAGCCGGGACCAAACACGGGGGCTAAGCCAATTGGCTGCTTCGGACGGGCATGTCGTCCTGAAGCAGCCTCTGTCTGCTGTGAAAGAAGCAGTGCGCATGCGCTGTTCAAAACAGACGTCGTACTAACCTAGGGACAGCCTTCCAGTCGGTTTTTATCGTGTCCACGCAGCATCCAGCGAGTTTCTTGACAAGGCTATTTCAAAGATGTATCATAAAATTAAACTGATAAAGAATTTCATTATCATTCAGTTTTGTCTGTGAACTACCACCCTCAATGACTTTCACACTGGTTATCCAAACGGTGTGTTGCAGGGTTAACTAGCAGAAACAGGAATATGTTCCGGCTGTCTGCTTGGTAGGCGGGAACGCAATTGGCAGACGCAACATGAGCTATCCCTTCGCTGCATAATCAACACTAGTTTCTCCCCCATCATCCGCAGAGAGCTGCTCGCTCAAATCCCCACTATGATCCAAGGAATGTCTCACCCACAACTCCACGCCGTTATTCCACACATAGCGTTTGTTCCCGAAATAGGCAATGACCTGTCAGGTCACTGGCATCCTAGGCGCGCTTTTGGGGAAATTCTCATGGATGAAAGGAGCATGATCAATGGCTGGAATTTCGATTAGAAAACGCGATGGTACGGTGATGACGTTGTCCTGGGAAACGGTTGCGGGTCTACGCAGCGCACTGCGAGGCAATTTGGTCACTGGAAACGACCCAGATTATGAAACCATCCGCAGGGTGTGGAATGGAAGCATAGACCGCAAGCCGGCTTTGATCGTCCGCTGCCAAGGAGCAGCCGATGTCATGGCCACTGTGAATTTTGTTAGGACGCACGACTTGGCAGTGTCAATTCGGTCTGGTGGTCACAATGTGTCCGGAGCCTCCATCGCGGAGGCAGGTCTTGTGATCGATGTATCACTCATGCGCGGGGTTCATGTTAACCCAGCGCAGCGAACGGCCTTTGTTGAGGCTGGGGCTCTGCTGGGAGATTTGGATCATGAAACAACGGCATTCGGATTAGCCGCACCCGTGGGTGTGGTCTCCGCCACGGGTGTAACTGGATTAACGCTGCACGGAGGTGTGGGCTGGCTTTTGCGTAAGCATGGCATGTCCATAGATAATCTGCTGGCCGCCCATATTGTGACGGCTGATGGTCAATTACTCCGCGCTTCCCCTGAGTCATATCCTGACCTGTTTTGGGCTCTGCGGGGTGGGGGCGGCAATTTCGGTGTGGTGACAGCGCTGGAGTTTCAACTCCACCCTGTGAATCCGGAGGTTTTCTGGATGATGCCCATGTATCCGCTAGCCGCTGCAAAGTCGGTGATTGGCACTGTGCAGGATCACATGAAGGCCGGGTATGAGGATTTGATGGTCGTAGCAGCCTTTGGCAGTGTTCCCCCCATGCCCGAAGTGGAGGCTACAGCCCATGGTGAACCGGCTGTTATCCTTCTTGGCTGCTACTCCGGTGATCCGCAGCGGGCGGAAGCGGTTACGGGCCCGCTGCGGACAGCAGCGAAACCGATCACGGACTTGAGTACTGCAGTATCGTGGGTCCAAGTACAGCAGATGTTGGACGAAGATTATCCGGATGGCAAACTCTACTACTGGAGCTCCATTTATCTTGATGAACTCAATGATCAAGTTGTTTCGGTTCTAGAAGACTATACGCGCAGACGACCGTCCTTGGATACCACCATCGACATTTGGTTCTTAGGCGGTGCTATGGCCAAGGTGTCCCAGGACGCAACGGCCTTTTTTCACCGCCAGCACCCGTTCATGATCGGCATTGAAGCCAATTGGGACGACGAAGCCGCTTCGCAGGCCAATATCCAGTGGGCCCGGTCGCTCCACAAGGCTCTGGAACCGCTGGCCGCCGGTGGACGGTACCTGAATTTCCCAGGTCACGTAGACCAGCAGGAAGCGATGCTGCGCAACGTGTTTGCGGATAACCTTGAGCGGTTGCGCAAAACGAAGCAAACGTATGATCCAAAGGGCTTATTCCCAGGACTTCTCAATATTGCGGCGGGTGACTAACGAAGCTGCTTAAGGCGGAAACGCCGACTTGGGTGCGCAGGAACGTGTTGATTTTCCCGGTATCCCGAGCAAACTCATGCCGAACACCTCGGTGAAATCGCTGCTAAAGCGATTTCGAGTCTCTTGCTATGA
>SLOZ01000340.1 GCA_007132255.1 Limnochordia bacterium
AACGGAACCTGCAGCACGCTATTGAAATTAAGCTTCGTCGGTACAGGTGCTCACCAGCCACTGCTATCGGAGATGCTGCGGCGGTTTCCGATCCATGCCAATATCCTTTTTGGACGGATTGACAAGATGAAAGACATCCCATTCGGCATGCTGTTGGTGGAACTATCCGGCGACACCACTATTGTGGATGAAGCCGTTGCCTACCTGCATGAACAGGATGTAGAAGTGGAGGTGTTTCACGGTGTTTAGTTCCATGGCTACACAGATGCTCTGGCAGGGCACTCGCGAAACACTCTATATGGTGGCCGTTTCGGTTTTCATCTCGCACTGTATCGGTCTGCCGTTAGGAGTGTTATTGACCACAACGGACAAAGGACACATCCTACAAAATCTGCCCATCAACAGAGTTCTCGGCGCCATTGTCAACGTTGGCCGCTCCATACCATTTATTATCCTCATGGTGGCTATTATTCCCTTCACCAGATTTGTAGCCGGGACATCCATCGGTACCACCGCCGCTATTGTTCCGCTTACGGTGGCTGCCATTCCCTTTGTGGCTCGTTTGGTAGAAAGTGCGCTCAAGGAAGTGGATTCTGGTGTGATCGAAGCAGCGCAGGCCATGGGTTCTTCACCTTTAGAGATTATTCGCAAAGTACTGCTGCCCGAAGCCATGCCCTCTTTGGTACTGGGATTCACCTTGACGGCTGTAAGCCTTGTCGGTTTTTCGGCCATGGCTGGCGCTATTGGCGGCGGCGGCTTGGGGGATCTGGCCATCCGCTTCGGGTACCAGAGGTTTCGCGGCGATATTATGCTGCAGACCGTGATCGTCCTCGTGGTCTTGGTTCAAGGGGTGCAAACCATCGGTGATTTGGTGTCCCGCAAGGTTAACAAGCGGTAATCCTTCACATAAAGGAACAAAACATGAAAAGGAGTTGTTGTCATGCGTAAACATTTGTTTATTCTCGTACTGGTGCTGTCTCTTGTAACTGTCTCGTTCAGTGGTGCCACTGCCTCAAATCTACGAATCGGAGCGACGCCTGTGCCCCATGCCGAAATCTTAGAAGCTGTGGCGCCCTTGTTAGCTGAGCAGGGCATCACCTTGGAGATCATCGAGTTCACTGACTACGTTCAACCCAATCTGGCACTGCAGGATGGCGATTTGGATGCAAACTTCTTCCAACACGTACCCTATCTAAACAGCTTCAACGAAGGACGGGGCACAACCTTAGTCGCTGTGGGAGGCGTCCATGTCGAACCGTTGGGAATCTACAGCAATCGTATCTCGTCATTGGACGATCTGACCACCGGAGCCCAGGTTGCCATTCCCAACGATGTAACCAACGGCGGCCGCGCCCTGCTGCTGCTGCAGGCGGCCGGCCTCATCGAGGTGGACGAGGCAGCCGGAATCACGCCCACCGTGTTTGACATTACGGTCAATTCGCAGAACCTCCGATTCCATGAATTGGAAGCGGCACAGCTCAGCCGTTCTTTGGATGATGTAGCCATCGCTGTCATCAATGGTAACTATGCTCTCCAGGCCGGTTTCGTACCCACCGAGGATTCCTTGTTCCTCGAAGGAGCGGAATCACCGTATGTCAACGTGGTGGCTGTTAAGGCCGGCAGCGAAGAGGATGTACGGGTCCTCGCCTTGGTAGAAGCGATCCGCAGCGATGCGATCCGCACATTCATCCAAGAAAGTTATCCCGGCAGTGTTGTACCGGTTTTTTAGACTTTGAAGTACGAAGAAGCACCCGCCATTGTGGCGGGTGCTTCTTTTTATCCCTGCAGGATCGTCATGGTTAAGGGTTCCAGTGTGACACTACCGTTTGAAGTCGCACCAGTCAAAAGGTCACGAACCTGCTTAGGAGCGTCTTGTGGCCAAAGCTTGTCGGTCAGTTTCACTGTCCGCTGCTGGGCTGAGTTATTCATCAGGACTAGCAGTTGCTGCTGTTCGTCAAAGCGGGTAAAGCCAAAGACATTGCTTATACCATCGGCCCAGACGGTACGGCAGTGGCCGGTCTTGAGTACCGGGTACTGCCGCCGCAGCACAGCCAGCTTCTTGTACCACTGCAGCAGTTCCTGATCCTGCTTTTGCGAACCCCAAAGCATGCCCCGGCGACAGTCGGGGTCGTTTTCGCCTTCCATACCCACTTCATCGCCATAATAGATCATGGGGGCACCTTCATAGGTCATCATGAGGCCCGCTGCGAGCCGCAGCTTCTTACGGTTGCCCTGAGCGACCGTGAGAAAACGAGCCGTATCATGGCTGCCGATTAGATTGTACATGGCCAGATTCACCACCTGGCGGTGATTCATCTGCACCTTAGCCAGGCGCTCAGCAAAGCTTGCTGCGCGAATCGTATCTTTGCCTAACCAATCGGTCACAGCCTCGAAGAAGGGATAGTTCATGACTGCATCGAACTGGTCGCCCTGCACCCATTCCGAGGCTTCATGCCAAAGTTCCCCGATAATCAACGCATCGGGCTTGATCTTCTTAACCCGCTGCCGGAATTCCCGCCAAAACTCATGGTCCACCTCATTGGGTACGTCCAACCGCCAGCCATCAATATCACATTCACGAATCCAATACTCAGCGACACCCAGCAGGTATTGCCGTACCTCCGGGTTTTGAGTCATGAGTTTCGGCATGTTCCAGAAGTTGTTGGCGAATGTAAGATAGTTGGGCGGATCCGTGGTAATGGGTGTGTCTTCAATGGCGAACCAATCCCAATGCGGAGATTGACGCCCGTTCTTCAAGACATCTTGAAAAGCAAAAAACTCATACCCACAGTGGTTGAAAACGGCATCAAACATGACGCGAATTCCCCTGGCATGGCAGGCTTCCACCAGTGCTCTACAATCGGCCAAATCGCCAAACTGGGGATCGATATGGTAATAGTCGGTTATATTATACTTATGGTTGCTGGGGCTGACAAAGATCGGCGTCAAATACAGAACCTCCACACCCAGGTCAACGATGTGATCCAGCTTTTCTAGGATCCCCTTGAGGTCGCCGCCTTTCATGCTCTCGGTGGTAGGCAGCTTCTCCCAATCTTCCACATCCTCGGGATCGTTAGTTGGATCCCCATTGGCGAAGCGTTCTGCAAAAATTTCATAGACCAATGCACCTTGTGCCCACTGCGGCGGCTCCCAAAGATCTCGAGGTGCGATGTAGGGATACTGGTATTCTGTATTGTCCGGAGGATCAGAGAAAAAGCCCTTCTCCGTCATAAAGGTCTGGTCGACGCCGTCATCGAGCCAAAACATATACCGAAAGCTCTTAGTCTTTAGCGTTAGGTCCGCCTGGTAATAATCAAACAACTCGTCTTGTGCAGCTAACTCCATGGTTTGGGTATACGCGGGTTCAGCTTGATAACGGTCGCTGTACACCACTGTAACGCTGTGTACGTCACCCTTTTTGACCCGGAGCATGACCCTTAACGTTTCGGCTCCCACTGGATAGGCATACTTACCATGAGCCTGATGATACATTGCTGGTTTGTCCATGAATGCACAATCCCTCCTAGATCACCGCTCTCCCACTGCTCAGATCGATCGGACGGCGCTGATGAATGTAATCCCATCATACGCTAATCTATTCGCAGTTGCCAGCCGGAATCCTGCCTACCCAGGTTCCGACTTGGTTATATGAGACCTTGTCATGACCCGTTTCCCTGCTGGCCTATCAAAAGGTCATCGTCGTTGCCCAACCCAGTTGCCATGTCCAGCCGCTGCGCGTATGGTACTGGCCGTAGACTGCAAATCCGGGCAGGGGTTCCCAAACACAGCCCACAGCAGCGTCCCAGGACCAATGGTTCGCGGCCCACTGGAAGTCCGGCCCCCAACGCAGCGTGATCCGATCCCCTGCATACTGCCAGCGCCAACGGGAGAAAGCCGCCCCGGCCTCACCCTCCCAGGTCAGCAGTGTACCAACAGACAACTGCAGCCGCTTTCCTTGGTGCGCCGTCAGTGCAGACAAGGTGGTCATGCCCGATCGCCAATGACCACCAAAGTGCAGTGCGCCCTTGGAGATTTCAGCCCGTAACCAGGTAGTGGTATCAACACCAAAGGCAGCGCCGAACATCCCGAGTTCGGTGTTCAAATCCAATGCCGTCTGCCAACCGGATGGCTTGGAGCGCCATTCCAGTTTTAGGGTTTCTCCCGTAAGCTGCAGATGTCGCTGACTCGGTGACCAAGAGCATTTCACACCACCCAAAGACGCTTCCACAGAGGCTTTGCTGGGTGAATAGGACAGCGAAACGCCTTCCTGCGACCAGTGTACAGATCCAAAGGGGTCGGAGCCCTTATCTGAGAGATCCACACGCACCTGCCGCTGGTTGAACGCAAACACACCAGACCAACGCCGTCCGCTGCCTGACCAGCGCCAATCACCCAAGGTCCATGTTTCATCTTGGGGCCGGCTGCGCACCTGCCACTGCTGGTCCTTTGCGTTGAGCACCAGCGACTGGCCGACGTGTTTGTCTACCCAGTTCAAGCGCAGCGTTTCTCCGTTCCAACGCAGACCACCGCCGGCGGCCGCCGCTTGGGCCACGCTGTCCCCACGACCAACATCGACGGTCAGCCATGTATCTGCTCTGCGAGCCGCGCCGGTAAGGATCTGTGCTGTCAGCGGCTCAAGCCAAAGCCAGCGCACAACGTGGTCTTGGGACAGAGCTCGGAGGCCGGGCATCAATGTATGGCGTTGATTGGTGGACAAAACCAGTGCCGACTGCGGAACATCCATGTCCCGCCACTGCGGCTCGAACACATGTACCTCACCATCCATAGTCACCACAAACTGACCCGAGCCGTGCTCTGGATGCAGTAAAACGTGAAATGCAGAGCGCAGCAGACCGCCGTTTTCTGGCACGTGTACGGTTACCGTCTGCCGCCCAACGGGATCATGAGCTATGACCGAAT
>SLOZ01000495.1 GCA_007132255.1 Limnochordia bacterium
GCCAGTCTACATAGCCCTTGGTCCCCGAAACCACCGCATGTCCATAAAACGTGGTTAGCTCTTGACCCGGGATGACTAACAGCGGCTGTTCACCGCCGCTCTCGCTCCAACCCGCAATGGTGTTGTGATCCGACAAGATTATGAAATCCAATCCGTTACTGGCTGCCTCGGCGAACAGCTCCGCTGGTGTCCCGCTGCCGTCGCTGTGCTTCGTATGGCTGTGAGTTTCCCCACCATACCAGGTTTTTTGATTCAAACAAACGTGGTCGATCTCCAGTTGACAGTGAAGCACTGGACTGAAAACACCGTAGGTCTCGATCTCCATGCACCACTGGCCGGGCATCAAGACACCCGACTCAAAGCCCCAATCCGACTGCAAACCCACTGTCAGCCATTGGTCAAAAAACTTCGTGGAATCCCACCGGCCCCAACAGTGCCCGCTGGGATCATACAGGGAAACATTCAGTTGGTTGCGCAGCGGCGTGAACATCTGAGCAGCCCCCTGGGCGAGCCGCCTTGTCTGGTCCAACACCACTTCCGGACACCATTGGTTTTTCGGAAGCTGCCGCAGATACGTTTGGACCGCTTCAGTGACCTGTTCTTCTGCTTCAGATCCTTCCACAAGTCGAGGTGTATACGAAAACTTCAACCGCACACGTTCGGTTCCTTCCTTAATATATAGTCCCATCGCCTTATAGGTATGCCGCTCGTCTCGAGACAGCTCAAAATCGATCGTCTGCACCATCAAGGTTCCTCCTTTTCCTGTCCATCCAACGAAAAAAGCCTCCGCTGTGGGTCCAGCAGAGGCTTTGGTCTTACCATTGTACCTATACTTCCAAGGCTCGCTGTAAGAGGGTATCTGATGGCTTGACAGGAACGAGGTTCAGTTCCTTGTAGCGATGGCAGGCCACAAAGTGATCCTTGTGACCTTCTGCCTCGACTAACTGCGGAATCTCCTGCTTACAGATGTCCTTCGCATACCGACAGCGCGGATGGAATGCACACCCGGGCGGTGCATTGGAAGGATCTGGTACGTTTCCTTCTAACAAGATCTCTTCTTGGACCATATCCGGGTCGGCGTAAGGAATCGCCGACAGAAGTGCTTCCGTATAAGGATGCTGAGGGTTCTCATAGAGTTGTTCCGAAGCAGTCAATTCGATCATCCGCCCAAGATACATAACACCAATGCGGTTGCTGATATGTTCAACCACACTCAAGTCATGGGCAATGAACAAATAGGTTAGACCCAGTTCCTTCTGCAGGTCCTGCATCAAGTTGATTACCTGCGCCTGCACAGACACATCCAACGCCGAAACAGGTTCATCGCATACGATAAACTTTGGACTCAAGGCCAAAGCGCGGGCAATCCCAATACGCTGGCGCTGGCCACCACTGAACTCGTGGGGATAGCGATCCATAACCTGGGCCGAAAGACCTACCACTTCCAGAAGTTCCTTGACTCGGGCGCGGCGGCTTTTGCGGTCGCCGATGCCATGGATAATCAAGGGCTCGGCAACGATGCGCTCCAACGACAGACGCGGGTTCAACGACGAAAATGGATCCTGGAAGATGATCTGTACTTCCTGGCGCAGCTTGTTCATGCCAGCCTTATCTAACGCCCGGACATCGACTTCGCCGGCGAAATCAGACTCAAAGCGAATTTCACCGTCTGTAGGAGGAATCAATCGCAGCAGCGCACGACCCGTGGTCGTTTTACCACAGCCGCTCTCACCGACAAGACCCAACGTCTCACCGTTACGAATAAACATATCGACTCCATCAACGGCCTTGACGTAACCAACGGTCTTGCGGAGGAACCCTTTGCGAATTTCGAAATATTTCTTAAGGCCTTTGACATCCAATAAGATATCATCTTTCATCATCTTCACCTCACTCGTACAGCCAGCAGGCCACTAGATGTCCCGGCTCTACTTCGAATTCTGGCGGTTCTTCGGTGATACAACGTTCCATGCGATAAGGACAACGGTCAGCAAACTTACAGCCCACAGGCAGGTTGAACGGACTAGGTACGGTACCAGCGATGGGGCTCAAACGAGCTCCCTTTAGGCCAATGATGGGAATAGACTTGAGGAGGCCCTGTGTATAGGGATGCTTAGGATTATAGAACACGTTGCGGACCGAGGACTCTTCTACTTTCTTCCCAACGTACATAACCAAAACATCATCCGCCATGCGGCCAATGACACCTAGGTCATGGGTGATCATCATGATGGCCATACCGTACACATTCTGGAGCTCGCGCATGGTGCGGAGAATACGGGCCTGAATGGTCACGTCCAAGGCGGTGGTAGGTTCATCCGCAATCAAAAGACTGGGATTGCAGGATAAGGCCATGGCAATCATGGCCCGCTGCCGCTGACCACCACTCATCTGGTGCGGATACTCGTTGAATCGCCGTTCAGCTTCCGGAATATCCACCTGCTCTAGTACCTCAATGGCACGCCTCTTAGCGGTAGCTTTATCGACATCTTGATGGAGCCGAATCGTTTCGGTAATCTGGTTGCCGATGGTAAACACCGGATTCAAGGAAGTCATGGGTTCCTGGAAAATCATCGCAATATGACGACCGCGAATACTGCGCATCTTCTTGCCGTGACGATCCAGACTGGTGATATCCACGGCCTCTTCGCCAGGGGGGTAGAACGTGATCTTGCCCTCAACGATCCGCCCCTGTGGTTCTGGCAGCAGCCGCATAATCGATTGAGCTGTAATACTCTTTCCGCAGCCACTTTCGCCTACAACACCCAATACCCGGCCGCGCTTGATGCTCATATTCAGGCCGTCTACGGCCTTTACGACTCCACTTTCCGTGAAGAAATGACTTTTAAGGTTTTTCACGTCAATTAACGTTTCCTGCGCATCTTTGTTCGCAGTTACGTTGGATTCTGGCATAGCCAAAATGATCCCTCCTTCGCAAATAGTGCATTAACGGGCATATGGATCCACTGCGTCACGGATACCGTCGCCAAGGAAGTTAAACGCCAGAACCGCCACAACCACAGCAAGACCAGGTATCATCAGCCAAGGCTGCGCAATCACAACACTAACCTGCTGTGACGCCTGCAAAAGCACGCCCCAACTGGTAATTGGAGGTTGAATACCCAATCCCAAGAAACTCAGGGCGGTCTCAGCGAGAATCATACCCGGAATCGACAGCGTCGCAATAACGATAATGTGGCTGAATGCGTTGGGCAGCATATGAACCAGGATGATTCGTGAATCCTTAGCTCCCATGGCATGGGCAGCCATCGTGTAATCTTCTTCACGATAGGCCAACACCTTGGCGCGCACCTGGCGGGCCAAACCGGTCCAGTTCTTCAGCGACAAAATCACCGAGATGGCAAAGAACACATGCAGTGGCGACCACGTCGGCGGCACAATGGCTGCCAGCGCTGCCCAGAGAGGAATATCCGGAAACGACATCAACAGCTCGACAAGCCGTTGAATGAAGTTATCCACCAAGCCACCATAGTAGCCGGAAACAGTTCCCAAAACCGAACCCAGAATAATGGTCAGTGCAACACCAATTAACCCTACTGTGAGGGAGATCTGACCTCCATAAACGATCCGGCTGTACAGACAGCGGCCCATGGCATCCGTGCCCATTGGGAAGAACGTGCCTTCTTGGACACCGAATAAACGGAGGTTACTTCGAAACGCTCCCAAAATGCTATACTCGTCGCCGCGCACGAAGAAATGAATAGGGCGCTTGATGTCGGTATTGATCTCATGAACCCAAGAAAATCGCGCCATATCTAAGCGCGTGTCATAACCGTAAACAAACGGTCGCAGCGACCAGTTCCCTTCCGCATCGACAAAACGCGGGACCTGTGGCGGTGCAAAAATGTGCTGTTCACGCTGAGCCGTATAGTTGTATGTTGAGAAAAAGCCAGGGAACATCACCATGGTGACATAAAGAATGATCAGAACAATTCCACCGCCGATGGCCAATCTGTTTTTCAGGAATCGCCGCCACATCAACTGGCCCTGGGAAAGTGATTCCTTCTTTTCAATATCCTTCAGTTCTGGATCAAGGTGTCTTTCATGAAGTTCTTCAACTTTTTTGTTGGAAACATCCAACTTTTCGTTTGCCATATCTCTAACCTCCTTTACTCAAAGCGAATGCGTGGATCAACAAAGGCCAGCGCAATGTCAGCCAAGAAATTGCCCACGACCAACATGAATGACAGAAAGATCAAAAACGTTCCGGCCAAGAACATATCCTGGGATCGCAGAGCCACGAAGTATAGCGGTCCTACGGTGGGCAAACTCAACACGATAGATACCACTGTGGCCCCCGATATCAGCTGTGGCAGACTCATGCCAAGGCTCATGATGAGCGGGTGCAGAGCATTGCGGACAGCATGTTTGTAGATCACAATGTTTTCGGCCAATCCTTTAGCTCGAGCCGTCTGCACATACTGCATGTTCAAGATATCTAACAGATTACCGCGCATCATGCGTACAATGCCCGCCGTACCTGCTAGACCTACTACGATAACAGGAATCCAAAGGTGCTGCAAAAAGTCAACGACCCTAGGCCAGCTCCACGCAGCATCCACGAATTCTCGGGAAAATAGTCCTCCCACTGACCACCCAAAGACACGACTGGATATAACCATCAGAACCAAAGCAATCAAAAATCCAGGCACACTGAGGCCAATAAAGGATAAAAACGTAAATAGGTTATCCCAAATGGTGTATTTGTGAGTGGCAGAATAGATTCCAATCGGTATGGCAATCAGCCAACTAAACAATAAACTCAAACCGCTTATGACTACGGTGTAGCCAATGCGGCTCCAAATAAGCGTACTCACTTCCCGGTTATACATGAAAGAACGGCCAAAGTCACCGCGCAGGAAGCCCGATGCCCAACGCATGAACTGCGCA
>SLOZ01000191.1 GCA_007132255.1 Limnochordia bacterium
GATCGTTTTTCTCGGAGGTGGACACGATGTCGTTTTTTCGCCTAATGCTCCGTAATCGCGGAGCTATGATCGGCAGCATTGGTGTGCTGCTGTTCATTATTACTGCGGTGTTTGCGCCGCTATTGGCGCCTTATCCCCCGGATCAGATGAACTTAATCAATCGCTTTCAACGCCCATCCGGTGACAACTGGTTCGGCACAGACCAATTTGGTCGCGATATCTTAAGCCGAGTCATCTGGGGCAGCCGGATCTCACTAATCGTTGGGATCAGTGCACTCGGCTTGGCAGCCGTCGCCGGGACTATTCTCGGAGCTGTGGCCGGGTTTTATTCGAAATGGTTAGACGAGGTTATCATGCGAACGGTTGACGTGCTGCTCTCGTTTCCGGATATTTTCCTAGCCATTGCCGTAACGACCATTATGCGGCCAGGACTCAACAGCACAATTATTGCCATCGGTGTGTATAATCTGCCGCAGGTCATTCGTGTGGCCCGAGGCAGCGTTCTCAGCGTACGGAAGAGCCTCTATGTCGAGAGCGCCGAAGCCATCGGTCTCAACAAACATACCATCCTGTTTAAGCACATACTGCCCAACGCCGTGGCACCGATCTTGGTGTTGATCACTGTCCGTTTGGCAGCTTCCATCATGACAGCGGCCGGCTTGAGCTTTTTGGGTGTAGGGATTCAACCCCCCACTCCGGAATGGGGTTCGATGATCTCGGAAGCGCGCAGCTACATCGTCAGCGCTCCGCATCTGAGTCTGATACCCGGTCTCGCCATTCTACTAACGGTGCTATCGCTGAATTTGGTGGGCGATGCGATGAACGATATTTTAAATCCACGCATACGAGGAAGGAAGGCGTCGCTCAATGTTTAAATGGATAAAAGCCGAGTTGGTTTTCACACCCGAAGTTTCGGATGCTCAGGAGATTCTTGTGGTCGGTGATCAAATCTTGGCTGTTGGCAATGATTTGCTGGATCTTCTCTCGGGTGACGCCCACGTAGAACGGATTGACGCCGGTCCCGGCAGCGTGCTGGTACCTGGCTTTATTGATAACCACGTCCACATTATTGGAGGTGGTGGGGAAGGCGGTTACCACACGCGCGTTCCCGAGATTCAACTGACAGACATTACAACGTGCGGTGTGACCACAGTCATTGGGGTCTTGGGAACCGATGATGTCACCCGACATCTAGAGTCGCTGTTGGCCAAAGCCCGTGGGTTGGAGGCAGAAGGGATTTCGGCCTTCATTCTTACAGGATCCTACTCGCTGCCGACACCGACACTGACAGGAAGCATTAAACGTGATTTGCTCCTTATCGACAAGGTCTTGGGTGCCGGCGAAATCGCCATTTCGGACCACCGGGCCAGCAAAGCATCGTTTCAAGCACTGAAAGACGCAGCTGTTGGGGTACGCTTAGGTGGAATGCTCAGTGGCAAAGGTGGGATTCTGCAGTTGCATGTCGGTGACGATGCAGAGGGTCTTGGTCCGGTGAAGCGGCTTTTGGAAGAGCGAGTCCTTCCGCGACACCAGATCCTACCAACGCATGTGAATCGCACAAAGGATTTGTTTGCCGAGGCGTTGGAGTACGTCCGTGATGGTGGCCAGATTGACCTCACAGCCTTTGATTTTCCTAACAAACGAGCTCTGACTGCGGTGGAAGCTGTGCAGCAGCTGCTTGCCGAAGATCTGTCACTGGAGAATGTGACGATGAGCTCGGATTCCAACGGCAGTCTCCCAGAAGTGGACGATGCCGGCCGAATCATTGGACTCCGCCAGGCGAAAATGTCTGTTATGACGAAGGAGTTTTGCAGCCTAATCGCCGACGTCGGTTTGGAGTGGTCACAGGCGCTGCCGCTGGTGACCAGTAATCCTGCCCGTTTGTTTGGGTTGTCGCATAAGGGGAATTTGGCGGCTGGCATGGACGCCGACATTACCATTTTTCAGGGCGCTCATTTGGACGTGGCCCACGTCATGGCGAAAGGTCAGTGGCTGGTCCGCAATCAACAGCCTGTGGTTACGGGAACCTTTGAGACCAATCCGTTTTAGCGATTCATGGTGATGTGAAGAACGGGCGTTGGGGATGATGACTTCAGACGGCATAGGTTGAACGACTGGCTTGGGAGGCGGATGTGTTGGAGCGACGTCCATTGATTGGCATAACAACATATTATGTGCAGCGAAGTGAGATCAATGATCACAATCGAGTACGGGGTATTCCCGGCGAAGATATGACACTGTCGCCATTGGATTATTCCCGGTCCGTGGAAGCGGCGGGTGGTGTTCCCGTGCTGCTGCCGGTTAGCGACCCTGAGACTACAAAGGCGCTGGTTTCCCATCTTGATGGCCTGCTGTTGGCAGGAGGGGAGGACGTGGATCCCCTACTGTATAAGGAAAAGCCGGAAGCGTCATTGGGGAAGATCAGCCCTTGGCGAGATGGTTTTGAGTGGAACTTAGCTGAGGCGGCCCTGGAGCAGCAACTGCCCATCTTCGGAATCTGCCGTGGGTTTCAACTGCTGAACGTCGTTCTGGGTGGTAGTTTAGTGCAGGACTTGGCCAGTGAGAATGCAGTTTACAGCCACCATACCTGTCTGCAGTACCCCAAAGGACAGTATTCCCACGAAGTGCTGTTGACCAAGGACAGCCGGATCAACACCATGTTCGAGCAGGAACGGATTTGGGTCAACAGCTTTCATCATCAGGGAATCAAAGCTTTGGGTGAAGGTCTGATGGTTACTGGCCGCAGCGAAGATGGCCTGGTCGAGGCCTTCGAAGGCACTGGGGCAAATTTCCTTTTGGCGGTGCAGTGGCATCCAGAGACCTTCACCGAGACCAAAGCAGAACACCTGGTGTTGTTCCAGTCTTTCGTGACGGCGGCCAAGGACTATGCCCAGCAACGACGTCCGTTGGTGGTCCAGTGAATTTGGTGCAGCATACAATGCAAAGGCCGTCCGCAGCTAGCGACGGCCTTTCTCCGAATGGCTGTTGCGGTGCTGCTTCGCACGATCTAGCGCAGCAAGTGTGACGGTAGGGCGTTCGGGTTGTCCTCTTGTCCTCTTGATTATGCACGGGCGCAGGAACTTGGTCAGCGACGGGGAATACTCAAAGTATCAAAGACTGCAGGCTGCTACCGTCAGACACCGGTACCCAAGTGCAGCGGAATGGAGGAGTTCGGAGTGAAACATCTGGCATATTTTGGTTTGGTGATCGTACTGGCTTTAAGTTCGGTCGGTACGATTGGAGCGCAATCCGATGATGCAGTGGCTAGGGTATCGGCGCAAGCCGTGGAAGCATTGGCCAGCATTCAGATATTCTGCGATCAGCGACCTTGCAGCACAGGATCGGGATTCGCCATTGAGTCCGATGGACTCATTGTGACGAACTACCATGTCATCACGGGTGCAGACCGGATCGCGGTCACGGTCGGAGGCACAACATATCGTTCTGCTGAACTGGTTGCCGTGAACAAATCCTGGGATTTGGCACTGCTGCAGGTGGATGCTGTGGGACTGGCTACCCTGCCCTTGGCGTCAGCGGCCGATGTTACGCGGCTCGGTGAAACGGTTGTCGCTGCCGGTGATCCACAGGGTCTGCGGGGAACGATCTCCACGGGAATCATTAGTTCCCGACGCCCGGGAGCAGAACTGTGGATGCCGGAACTGTACATACCGGTCATTCAGACCACTGCGGCTATCTCAGAAGGAAGCAGCGGTGGGCCACTGTTGAATCTGCAAGGTGAGGTCGTGGGTATTCATGCGTTCATGTTTGTGGAAGGACAGAATCTCAACTTCGCCATACCGGTGGATATGCTGCACTTGATGCTGGCCAATGAACAAAGCTGGTTTCGTCCAGAGCGCGGCGAGGTCGGCGTTTTACTGGAGTGGGACGGACCGTATGACCTGGACTTGGAGATCTGGTCGCAGGAGCGCGCGTACATGGGTGAGGCTTCGTGGCTGGGCCAGTCTCCAGACGCCTACCGCGGCGGCCAAGAATGGTTTGTGTTCCGAGACTACGGGCACCAGGATTTCGGCGGTGGCCGCTATGTGGTATCTCCATATTTTGCTGGTCCAGAAACCGATGATTCCGTCACGGCAAAGTTAACCGTTGTTCTTCCCGACGGGCAAGAACAGATTTACCAACAGGATCTGAACTATTGGCCACCGTATGATCAGTGGTGGGCTGTGGAAGTGGACGTGGATGCGGGAACCGTAAATATGTTGGATCCTTTCGGCGACTTCGTTGAGTCAGCATGGTACGACCACACGCCCGGTGAACTGGCGGTGGTTTTGAGCTGGAAAGGTGATTATGACTTCGACCTCGAGATTTGGTCAGAGGACTTCGATTACATCAACAATGCTTCGTTCATTGGTGAATCACCGGATATAATGCATGGCGAGGACGGTGAAGAATGGTTTGTTTTTCGTCGCTATTCCGTCGGGGACTACTCCACGGGCCGCTATGTTGTGTCGCCGTATCTGGTCGGGCCGGACACGGACAGACCGGTCACGGCTGTTTTGACAGTCTATTTCCCCGATGGCCGAAGCGAGTCTTTAAGCCAGGAACTGAGCTACTTGCCGCCCTATGACCAGTGGTTTGCTCTATTAGTCGATGTTGACCGCAGGGACATCGAGATCCTAGACTTTTTCTGGGACTGATAGAGGGACAGGCGTGGAGGGTATCTTGACTGCAGCTGATTACATCGCGACCTTAGATGCCCCACAGCAGGATGTCTAGGCTGCGGTGTGAACTGAGTTGAAGCACTATTTGCCCAAGGAACTGGATGAATAGATGAGCGATGCTGTGATCGCCTATGTTGTCCCATTGACGCTCTGTCCCAAAGGCTACCATGCCAAAGCTGGGGAGCCGCAACTATCGGTGAACCCAACAGCTCGGAACGATCGGTTTTTCTGA
>SLOZ01000516.1 GCA_007132255.1 Limnochordia bacterium
ACACAGGGTGACTATCAACAAAAAACGGTATACCACCACAGCCCAGCGGCCGTGGCGAAGGAGTTTGAGGCAGCTGGAGCAGAACTGCTGCATCTGGTTGATCTCGATGGTGCCAAAGCAGGTCGTCCGCAGAATCTGGCAGCGGTTAAGGCCATTGTTGATGCTGTGGGCATTCCGGTGGAACTGGGCGGCGGGCTGCGCAGCTTAGAGACGGTGGAAGAGGTATTGGCACTGGGAGTAGAGCGCGCCATCTTAGGCAGCGCTGTGCTGCAGTCTCCGCCGTGGTTGAGTGCAGCTGTGGAACGTCATGGGGCGCGTATTGTCGTTGGAATTGATGCCCGTGACGGTATGGCAGCGGTCAGTG
This sequence comes from Limnochordia bacterium, assembly GCA_007132255.1. Taxonomy (GTDB): domain Bacteria; phylum Bacillota; class Limnochordia; order Darwinibacteriales; family B1SED10-159; genus SLOZ01. Next base: position 365 of record SLOZ01000516.1, read on the forward strand.
GCTGGCAGGAAACCACGGCGATGCCAGCGCTGCAGTTAGCCTTAGCCATGAAAGCGGTTGGTGTCCAAGAAATCATCTATACGGACATTGCCACCGATGGCATGCTGCAGGGTCCGAATTTGGAACAGCTGCAGTTCATGGGCCGCGAAACAGGCATGAGGATCGTGGCCTCTGGTGGTGTTTCCAGCATCGAAGACATTGCTGCCCTGCACTCCTTGGAGCGCGATGGCATCTATGCAGCCATTGTCGGCCGAGCCTTGTATACGGGCCATGTTGATCTAAGAGAGGCCATCAAGGCCGGGAGGGGAGATCGTAGTGTTGGCTAAGCGAATTATTCCGTGTTTGGATGTTAAGGATGGACGCGTTGTCAAAGGGACGAATTTTGTAGAGCTGCGGGATGCAGGCGACCCTGTTGAGTTAGCAGCCCAATATGATAAATCAGGCGCCGATGAAGTTGTGTTTTTGGATATCTCAGCCAGTCGGGAAGGCCGCTCAACGCTGCTGGATATGGTTCGACGCACCGCTGAACAGGTGTTCATTCCGTTTACTGTGGGTGGCGGTATTGGTTCTGTGGAGGACATTCGCGCCATCGTTAAGGCCGGTGCTGACAAAATTTCGATCAATACAGCGGCTGTCCAGCGGCCGGAGCTTGTCCGGGAAGGTGCCGAACAGTTTGGCAGCCAGTGCATTGTCGTAGCCATCGATGCCCGCAGGATACCAGGGGAAGATCGCTGGCTTGTGTACACCCATGGGGGCAGTCAAGTCACGGAGTTGGATGCGGTGGAATGGGCTGTCTACGTGGAGTCCCTGGGTGCAGGCGAGATCCTACTGACGAGCATGGATGGTGATGGTACCAAGGATGGCTATGATAACGCTCTGAATCGGGCTGTGGCCCAAGCGGTGAACATTCCCGTCATCGCCAGTGGCGGCGCCGGCACACTGGAGCATTTTCGCGAAGCGTTCGTAGAGGGTCATGCCGATGCAGCTTTGGCCGCATCGTTGTTCCATTTCAAAGAATTAACCGTAAAGCAGGTCAAGGACTATCTGTTGTCCCAAGGTATTGCCGTTCGCCCGGCCGAGGAAGGGGTACGATAGCATGGAGCTTACGTTCGGTCCGCATGGTTTGATTCCGGCTATTGTTCAAGATACCCAGGGTCGTGTTTTGATGTTGGCATACATGAACCAGGAGTCGTATGAAAAGACCTTGGCAACAGGTGAGACTTGGTTTTACAGCCGCAGTCGGCAGGAACTCTGGCACAAGGGCGCCACATCAGGGCAGATTCAGACTGTCCTAGATATTTCCACAGACTGCGATCATGATGCGCTGCTGCTTACCGTGGAACAGGCTGGTGAGGGCGCTTGCCATGAGGGTGATTACTCGTGCTTCCACAATCCGATCAAACAGTGGCAGGATCCTCCGGTGGGCCCGGAAGTCTTGGAAGATGTGTACCGCGTCGTGCTTGGCCGGAAGGAATCTCCCAAGGAAGGGTCGTATACCAATTACCTACTCGATAAAGGATTGGATAAGATCCTCAAAAAGGTTGGCGAAGAAACAGCGGAGGTCATCATCGGAGCCAAGAACGAAGATGCCCAAGAGATCTCGTACGAAGTCAGTGATTTGCTGTACCATCTGTTGGTGCTCTTGGTAGAAAGAGACGTCAAACCCCAGCAGATTTGGGATGAACTGGCTTCCCGTCGCTGAGCATCATGCATACTGCGGCCCTGCCCCGTACTGGGTGTGGGGCTGCTTGTTATCCAGCAGGTTGTTAGGTTTCGGACAACGGTGAAAAAGGGTATAATAGAATCAGTTTTCGAGGAGAGAAGGGTTTGAGCATGGAATACTTAGAGTCGCTAAATCCACCACAGCGGGCCGCTGTCGAGCATACGTATGGTCCGTTGTTAATCGTTGCTGGGGCCGGCAGTGGCAAGACTCGTGTTCTAACGTACAGGATTGCCCACATGATTCACAGCAACCATATAGAGCCATATCGTATCCTTGCGGTAACATTTACCAACAAGGCAGCCCAAGAGATGCAAGAGCGCGTTCGGACCATTGTTGGGCCCCAAGCCAATGATGTTTGGGTGAGTACGTTTCATTCCAGCTGTGTCAAGATTCTGCGCCGAGAAGCCCATCACTTAGGATATCAGCGGAACTTCCTCATCTTTGACAGTTCCGATCAGAAAGTGGTGATCCGCGATTGTCTCAAGGAACTGAATCTGGATCCCAAAAAATTCGAGCCGCGAGCGATCATGGCCGGGATCAGTGGTGCCAAAAACGAGTTACTGTCACCAGAAGCATTTGATGCCAAGGCAGCGGATTTCTGGGAGAAAACCATAGCGCGGGTGTACAGAAAGTACCAAACGAAATTGGCGGAGAACAATGCCATGGACTTTGATGATCTAATTGTGCATACGGTGGTTCTGTGGCAGCAGTTTCCTGAGATTCTCCGAAAGTACCAAGACCGGTTTCAATATATCTTGGTCGACGAGTATCAAGACACCAACCATGCCCAGTATGTCTGGGTCAATCTGCTAGCCCAGCAGCACCGCAATCTTTGTGTAGTTGGGGACGAGGATCAGTCCATCTATGGTTTCCGTGGTGCTGATATCCGCAATATCCTGGACTTCGAGAAGGATTATCCAGAAGCGCAGGTGGTTAAGCTCGAAGAGAACTACCGCTCCTCCCAGACCATTCTTGAGGCGGCTAATCAACTGATCGCGAATAACACCCAGCGCAAGGGTAAAGCACTTTGGACCCAGGGCGAACAAGGCCGCAGCATAGCTTTTTTTCAGGGGCGTGACGAGCGCGAAGAGGCCTCCTATGTGGCGGATGTGATTGCCACGCAAGTGCAGGAGGGCAGTCGATCCTTGAGTGACTTCACGATTCTCTACCGGACGCATGCGCAGTCGAGAACATTCGAAGACGCTTTTATGCGGCGAGGTATCCCGTATCGAATTGTCTCGGGTCTGCGTTTTTACGAGCGTAAGGAAATTAAGGACTTCTTGGCTTATCTGAGGCTGCTGCACAATCCCATGGATAATTATTCTTTCCGCAGAATCATCAATGTTCCGCGCCGCGGCATCGGTGATGGTACCGTGGCCAAGGTCGAAGAGTTCGCCCTGTCGCAGGGTTTGAGCTTGTACGAAGCGCTGGAGTCCTTAAATGACGTGCCGAGTTTGACCGCCCGGTTTCGCAAAAGTTTGGCGGAGTTCTATGCAGTCATGGAGGATCTGCGTCAGCACGCCGCTGCCACGGATTTAACCAGTCTGGCTGAAGCGGTCCTGCGCCGCAGCGGGTATGAGCAAGCGCTGACCAACGAGAAGACCGTGGAAGCGCAGACCCGCTGGGAGAACGTGAAAGAGTTCCTCTCCGTGACTCGGCAGTTTGAAAAGGAATATCCCGGTTCCGAGCTGGGAGATTTCTTAGAACATGTGGCTTTGATCTCCGATACCGATGTCTATGAACCAGGAACTGCCGTGGTGAACATGATGACGTTTCATGGCGCCAAAGGCCTCGAGTTCCCGGTGGTGTTCATGGTAGGGTTGGAGGACGGGATCTTCCCGCATTCCCGCTCTCTCTGGGAACCCGGACAACTCGAAGAGGAACGGCGTTTGGCCTATGTAGGCATTACCCGAGCGCAGCAAGAACTTTATTTCACTTGTGCTAGGATGCGGACGATCTTCGGCCAACAAGGAGCGAACCCCATATCCCAGTTCGTGGCCGAGGTACCGGAGCAGCTGCTCGAAGACTGTACGCTGCTGGGCATGCCATCACAGGTGGGCAGCAGGTCAGCGGGAACCCAGAAATCTCCTGATCCTAGACGGTCGCAAACGATTTCTGCAGCCTCTAACTCCGCAGCCGCTGCTTCCGCCGGGAACTGGAAGGCGGGCGACAAGATTCGCCATCCCAAATGGGGTGACGGGATGATCGTGTCGATGCGTGAGGAAAAAGGCGATATCAAGTTGAATTTATCCTTTCCCGATCAGGGAATCAAGACAGTATTGGCCCATTATGCACCCATTGAACGGCGTTAGGCGGGGGAGGCGTTGACGTTGAGCAAAGATAAGGATCGACAGCGGATGGCAGAACTGCGGGAGCAGTTGCAGTATCATAACTATCGTTATCATGCGCTGGATGACCCGGAGATATCGGATCAAGAATTCGATCAGATGATGCGTGAGTTAAGTGACCTGGAAGAACAGTATCCCCAATGGATTACGGCGGATTCGCCCACGCAGCGCGTGGGCTATGCACCCGTAGCAGGATTCGACAGTGTCGCCCATACGGTGCCGCTGTTGAGTTTGAGCAACGTGTTTTCTGAAGAAGAGCTGCGGGCTTTCTGCCAGCGAGTGGAGCGCTTAGCAGAGACCGATGTGCGCTATTTTGCTGAACTCAAAATTGATGGCCTGGCGGTATCGCTGACCTATGAAGACGGCGTTTTGACCCAGGGCGCCACGCGCGGCGATGGTGCCGAAGGCGAAGACATCACCCAAAACCTGCGAACCGTTCGCTCCATTCCCCTGCGTCTCCAGCAGCCCGTCAACATTAATGTTCGTGGTGAAGTATTCATGGGGCGCGATGCTTTCGTTCGCCTCAACCAAGACCGTGAAACCGCCGGTGAAGCGTTGTTTGCCAATCCTCGTAATGCCGCCGCGGGCTCGCTGCGCCAGTTGGATCCGAAGGTGACGGCACAGCGCAATCTTGATATGTTCTGCTACAGCATCGGATATTGTGACAACGACAGTCTGAACACGCAATCACAGAGTTTAGCTTATCTCACGGAGCTCGGATTCAAGGTCAACCCGAATGCTCAGCCCTGTGCCGATGCTGACGAGTTGCTGGATTTCATTGAGCATTGGGCGCAGCATCGTCAAGAGCTTGCCTACGATATCGATGGTATTGTGGTTAAAGTTGATTCGCTGCAGCTGCAGGAGGCCTTGGGCTTCACGGCTAAAAGTCCTCGTTGGGCAACGGCCTACAAGTTCCCCGCCGAACAGGTTGTAACTAAGGTGTTAGACATTGCGGTGCAGGTGGGGCGCACGGGTGCCTTGACGCCGTTAGCGCATCTAGAACCGGTTACGGTTGCGGGGTCCACAGTGAGCCGAGCCACGCTCCACAATGAAGATATTATCCGGGAAAAGGACATCCGAATCGGTGACACCGTAATCCTGCAGAAAGCCGGCGATGTCATACCAGAGATTGTTGCCAGTCGCGCTGAGCTGCGGACCGGAGAGGAAGAGGAGTTCACCATGCCGGAGCACTGTCCGGCCTGCGGCGGTGATGCTGTCCGTCTTGAGGGCGAAGCAGTTCGTCGCTGTGTGAACAGTGCTTGTCCGGCCCAGCTGCTCGAGCGCCTAATTCACTTCTCGTCACGCGGTGCTATGGATATTGATGGTCTGGGTCCCGCAATTATGGAACAGTTAGTCAAAGCGGGACTGGTGGAGACCCCGGCAGATCTGTATCGACTTGAAAAGGACCAGTTGGAGACTTTGGACCGCATGGCGTCCAAATCTGCGGACAATCTGCTTCGGGCCATTGCTGTCAGCAAGGACCAGCCCTTGGCTCGCCTTATCTTTGGTCTGGGAATACGGTTGGTGGGTGAAGAGGCGGCCCGTGACCTGGCAGCACACGTTGGTTCACTGCGGGGGTTGGCGACGGCAGAGCCAGAACAGTTAATGCTCGTAAAATCTGTAGGCCCAAAAATCGCGGCCAGCGTCCGGCAATTCTTCGCTGAAGAGGCCAACCAGCGACTTCTTGACGATCTTGTCGACTTGGGCATCGATCCTAGAGCCGGAGGCCAAGCGGAAACAGCTGACACAGATCTTGTTTTGGATGGCTTGACGTTCGTGGTCACAGGAAAACTAGAAGGGTGGAGTCGCTCTGACGTAGAGCAGCTCTTGCGGGGTGCGGGCGCCAATATAACGAGCAGCGTCAGCAGAAACACGGATTACTTAGTTGCCGGCGAAAAAGCCGGTTCTAAGCTCGACAAAGCGCAGTCTTTGGGTGTAACGGTTTTGGATCAGACGCAGTTCCGTGACTTTCTCAACGAAAGGGGTGTTTCTGTTGATTGAACGCCGTGATGTAGAACGTATGGCCGCATTGGCGCACCTGCATTTGAAGGAATCTGATATCCAGCAGATCACGTTGGAATTGGATTCGATTCTCGAAGCCGTCCAGGCCTTGAATCTTGTGGTTACCGATGGGGTGGAGCCCATGAATCATGCAGTGCCGTTAGAAAACCGGATGCGTGAGGATACGGAAGGGCGAAACTTCCCGGTGGAGACGGCTACGGCCAATGGACCACATGTGGTCCAAGGATATTTCCGGGTGCCGCGAATCTTGGAGGAGGAGTAACATGGAACTGCACACGATGACAGCGGGCGAACTGGCGTCCATGTTGGAAAAGGGCGAAATCAGCAGCGTCGATGCGGTCAAATCCTGCTTGGATCACATTGCAGCGCGTGACCAAGCCGTGGGCGCCTTTTTGACCGTGCTGGCAGAACAAGCTCTGCAGGCTGCCGAGCAATCGGACACTCGCCGCCGTGAAGGGCGGGCTCTCTCGTTGTGGGATGGTGTTCCCATAGCGATCAAAGATAATCTGGCTCTGCAGGGCGTGCGCAACACCTGTGGCTCCAAAATGCTGGAGCACTACATCGCGCCGTATGATGCCCATGTGGTCACCAAGCTCAAACAAGCGGGGATGCCGATCTTGGGTAAGACAAACATGGACGAGTTCGCCATGGGATCCTCAACCGAGTTCTCTGCTCTGCAAGTGACGAGGAATCCTTGGGATGTAGAACGGGTCCCCGGAGGTTCCAGTGGTGGCTCAGCTGCTTGTGTAGCGGCAGGCGAGGCCCCCTGGGCGTTGGGCTCCGATACAGGTGGTTCCGTTCGTGAACCGGCCTCGTTTTGCGGCTTGGTGGGTATTAAGCCCACATACGGCCGTGTATCTCGCTATGGTCTAGTTGCCTTTGCATCTTCCTTGGACCAGGTGGGCACGTTTTCGCGCACCGTTAGCGATGGTGCTGCGCTGCTAAGTGCCATTGCCGGTAGTGACGCTAAAGATAGTACCAGTATTCCGGATGCTGGACCGGACTATGCCAGTGCCGTACGTCGAGGAGTTCAAGGTCTTCGTGTAGGGGTTCTGGATGGTTGGGAGCAGGATACCGTGCTTCCTAGTGTAGCAGCATCGATGCAGGAAGCGACAGCTGCTTTGAAAAGAGCGGGGGCCGAAGTTACCACAGTTTCCCTTAACCTCCTTGACAAAGCCATTGAAACATACTACCTGATCGCCATGGCCGAAGCCAGTTCCAACTTGGCTCGATACGACGGTGTCCGCTATGGCTTGCGTGTGGACGGTACCGATGCTGCCGACATGTTTCGCAGAACCCGTTCTGAAGGGTTTGGTCAAGAAGTTAAGCGGCGCATCCTTTTAGGCACGTATGTGTTGAGCGCTGGATATTATGATGCCTATTACAAAAAGGCGCAGCAAGTACGGACCTTGATTCGCAGCCAGTTTGCGCAAATGTTCAATGATGTGGATGTTCTTCTAACTCCGACAACTGCAGCCACAGCCTTTCGATTTGGTGAGAAACAAGATCCGCTGCAGATGTACCAAACCGACTATTACACAGTACCTGCTAATCTTGCTGGACTGCCGGCTATGAGCCTTCCCTTCGGACGTTGTGAAGCGGGGCTCCCCATTGGTCTGCAGTTAACCGCCGGGGCTCTGCAGGAGCCAGTGATGCTCCAGGCTGCCGGTGTATTGGAACAGGTGGAACAGGATCGGAGGGGCAGCTATGGCGCAGTATGAAGTGGTTATCGGTCTGGAGATTCATGCTGAGTTACTGACAAAGACAAAGATCTTCTGTGCTTGCACGACAGCGTTTGGCGGACATGCCAATTCCCATTGCTGTCCTGTGTGTCTGGGACTGCCCGGAGCCTTACCCGTCCTCAACGAAAAGGCCGTGGAGTATGGCATCAAGGCCGGGCTAGCCTTGGACTGCCGAATCCCAGAACGCTGCAAGTTCGACCGCAAAAACTATTTCTACCCGGATCTGCCCAAGGCCTACCAAATTTCACAGTATGATGAGCCTTTGTGTTTGGGAGGCAGTGTTACCTGTGAGACCGAGACGGGCCTGCAAACGATCGGAGTTACCCGTGTCCACCTTGAGGAAGAAGCGGGGAAATCGGTCCACAGCGGAGACAATATTCTGGGATCAGAATACTCATCAATGGACTACAATCGAGCGGGGATCCCACTGATCGAAATTGTTACGGAGCCAGATCTTAGATCGCCACAGGATGCCAAGGCCTTCTTGGAACATCTCAAACGCGTTCTGCAATACATTGAAGTATCCGACTGCAAAATGGAAGAAGGATCGCTGCGCTGTGACGCCAATGTCTCACTGCGTCCATTGGGCGTTCAAGAATTGGGTACGAAAGTAGAAATCAAGAACCTGAACTCGTTTCGTTCTGTTGAACGAGCTCTGCAGCACGAAGTGACCCGGCAAAGCCAGCTCTACGAGGCCAAGCAACAGGTCGAGCAAGAAACCCGGGCCTGGGATGAAGCTCGCGGAGTGACTGTGTCCATGCGTTCAAAAGAAGAAAGCCATGATTATCGCTATTTCCCAGAACCAGACATTCCGCCTGTGCATATCAATTCGCTTTGGGTTGAGGATTTACGCAGCGGACTGCCGGAGCTTCCTTTGTCTAGAAAAGAGCGGCTACAGCGCCAGTATGGGCTCACAACGTATGAAGCAGAGTTCTTGGTGTCACAGCGTTCATGGAGCGACTTTTTTGAAGCGGTAGTTCAGGAGTTTGACCAAGAGAAAATGGTGGTGAACTGGCTCATGGGTGATGTATCCCGAGTCCTCAATGCCCGCGAAGAGACACTTCCACAATCGCAGTTGGATGTTTCCGGTCTGGTTGAACTGCTCCGTCTGATCGATACTGGGACCATCAGCGGTTCCCAGGCAAAAGCGGTATTGGAGGCCGTGTGCGCCACCGGCCAACCGCCTGCGGACGTGGTGCAAACTTTGGGAATGCAGCAGATTAGTGACGAAGATCAGTTGGCAGCGATGGTCGATGCCGTCATCGCCCAGTATCCCGGAGAAGCACAGCGTTGCCGGGAAGGAGACGCCAAACTGATTGGGTTCTTTGTCGGTCAGATCATGAAAGGCAGTCAGGGCAAGGCCAATCCTAAAATGGTTAACGAGCTGCTGAGGAAGAAGTTGAAGCTATAGGTGGATCGGGTTTCCCTTCTAGATGCCCACTTCAAAAGTGGCTTTGGCCGGGGAGATAGGAACCGCAAGATCCCGTTATCTAGGATTTCCGTGACTCCATCTACCCAAATAGCGCTCTTCGAGCAGGGTTTTGGGGTGGACTCCTAGAATAGGCTAAAGAGGATGCTTGATTCGCGGGACTACGTGTGGGAGGCTGCGTCTTGGAAAATGTGCTATTTTCGATCAGAGGACTATCATTCTATGCATATGGCTTCATGCTGGGCTTGGGCATTTTGAGTGGTTCAAGTTTAGCCCTGCGTGAGGCTCGTAGGCGCGGTATCGGGATGGAGCGTATGTCGGATTACGTGTTTTGGGGAGCATTAGTTTTTCTTGTGGTCGGTCGGATTGGTCAGTGTTTTTCGGTTTACGGCCTTCGGTTATTTGCTCATCCGTGGGTGGTGGTGACCGAACTGTCAACAGGTATTTACCTTTCAGCAGGGTTAATGGCGCTGGCTTTGTTTTCGCTGTGGTTCATCTATGACCGCAATCTGATCCCCAGTGTTTTTGTGGATGCTTTAACACCAGCGGTGGCGTTGACGCTGGCCCTGTCCCAGTTGGGATCTGATGTGTTTGGACGCAGTGCTGTGCTTCCTTGGGCTGTGCAGTTGGGTGAGTTTCAGATGCACCCTGTCCAGCTGTATGCAGCCATCGGGTTTTATACAATTTTTACTATACTGTGGCGGATGCGGCGAGTGACGCGTTATGATGGCCAGTTGTTCGTTAGTTTTCTGACCATGTCGGCTTGGTTGATGTGGTTCCTCAGCTTTTTCCGGGAAGTGGGCGAGCGTTCCATGTCCCCTTGGGTTTGGTTTGTTTTGGCGATGGCAGCGTCGGTGGTTTTTGTTCTGATGTATTTGAATTCGCCACGTCCTTACGGACTGCGCCGGCGGACTAACCGTTTTCTCAGCTGCATTTGGGGAGCCGTCTTTTATTCCTTTGGGTTGATGGCCATGGTCCTCTTTTTCTTCCTTCGAGTTCGTTAAACCACAGTGAAGCGGGGATGAGCGTGAATAAAAAACAAGTTATGCAGGATATTCGCAAACATTTGGAACAGAGTTCTTCGCGGTTAACTCCACAGCGTGAAGCGGTCATCCAGGTTTTGATGTCTCATCAAACCGGCCACCTCAGTGCTGAGGAAATCTATCTTTACACGAAAAAACTGCTGCCAGAGATAGGCTTGGCCACCGTGTATCGGTCGTTGGAGCTGCTGGAGAAGCTGAACGTGGTGTATAAGTTGGAGTACGGTGATGGCCAAAGCCGCTATGAGCTGACTAGAGCTAACGAAGAACATTACCATCATCATCTAATTTGTCAAAGCTGCGGAGCAATTTCGGAGTTCAATGATGATCTGCTTGGCGACATCGAAAAGCGCATTGCGGAAGAAGCGGATTTCACGGTCACGGATCATTGTCTAAGGTTTTTTGGCTTCTGCGCCAAGTGCCGCACGAAGGAACAAGCTTGACATTCCGAGATAGTCCGGGTATTCTAAGACTGAATCATACGCAAGCTTTGATTGGGAGGAGTAAGCAGTTCTGCGCCTCAAGAGAGGAAGACCCGTCGGTGGGAGGTCTTCTAGGATGGCAGCTGCTGAAGGTCGCCCAGGAGCTGATGGAATGAACCACTAGTAGTTCTGTCCGGGTGAGGCCCGTTATAGCCTGAGGAGCCAGCTTCCAGAGCGGCTTTCTGTGGATGAAACAGAACCGCAGAATTGCGTTAGCCCGGATTTCCGGGCCAACCCAGACAGATTGAAGTTGAGGTCTGGGGAACGGATACTTTTTTGGAGCAGTCGCTCAGAGAGCCGCAGCGACCCTGTCGCGCGGAATTAAGGTGGTACCGCGAAAGTTGCCCTTTCGTCCTTTGTTGAGGATGAATGGGCTTATTTTTGGTGAGGAGAGGGTATTATGAGCCATCAGGAGATTCCCAAGACGTATAATCCTAAAGAAGTTGAAGACAAATGGTATGCCCATTGGGAGAAAAACGGCTATTTCCATGCTGAGGTGGAGGCAGACAAGGAGCCGTTTTGCATTGTAATTCCACCGCCGAACGTGACCGGACAGCTGCACATGGGTCATGCTTTGGACGAAACATACCAAGATATCCTCGTTCGTTGGAAGCGCATGCAGGGCTACAATACCGTTTGGATCCCGGGCACTGATCATGCCGGCATTGCTACGCAGGCGCGTGTGGAAGATCACATTCGTCAAGAATTGGGCAAGACACGCCACGATTTGGGCCGTGAGGCCTTCCTAGAAAGAGTTTGGGAATGGAAAGAAGAATATGGTGGCAGAATTCTCAATCAACTTAAGAAGCTGGGCTCGTCCGCTGACTGGCAGCGGGAGCGCTTCACTATGGATGAAGGCTGTTCCCGAGCTGTGCGCGAGGTGTTTGTCCAGCTGTACGAAAAAGGTTTGATCTATCAGGGACACTACTCCGTGAACTGGTGCCCGTCATGCAGCACCACACTGTCAGATATTGAGGTTGACCATGATGAACGCCAGGGTAAAATGTACCATTACAAGTACCCCTTCGCCGATGGCAGCGGCTTTATTCAAATTGCCACGACTCGTCCGGAGACCATGTTGGGTGATACCGCTATTGCTGTGCACCCGGATGACGAACGCTACCAAGGCATGGTCGGGCGAACAGTGATTGTGCCGTTAATTGAACGGGAAATTCCCATCGTTGCCGACGAATATGTGGATCCCAGTTTTGGTACGGGTATGGTAAAGGTGACGCCGGCGCACGATCCTAACGACTTTGAAATTGGTCTTCGTCACAATCTACCACAGGTCCAGGTGATTGGCCTTGAGGCTAAGATGACGGCGGAGGCTGGCAGTGCCTATCGAGGTATGGACCGCTATGAGTGCCGCCGCCAGGTGATTGCGGATCTAGAAACGCAGGGTCTTTTGCTGAAGATTGAGGATCATACGCATGCAGTCGGGCAGTGCTATCGCTGCAATACCGTTGTGGAACCTGTGGTTAGCAAACAGTGGTTTGTCAAAATGCAGCCTTTGGCTGAAAAAGCCATTGCCGCTGTGAAGCAGGGTGATATTCGTTTCGTTCCCGAACGGTTTGGCAAGACGTATTTGCACTGGATGGAAAACATCCGCGATTGGTGTATTTCGCGCCAGTTGTGGTGGGGTCACCGAATTCCCGTTTGGTACTGCCGCGCCTGCGGAGCTGTCTTTGCTGACGTTCAAGACCCTGATACCTGTCCCGAATGCAGTTCAGCCGACATTCATCAGGATCCAGACGTGCTGGATACGTGGTTTTCGTCGGCATTGTGGCCGTTTTCGACGCTGGGATGGCCCGAGAACACAGAGGAATTAGAACACTTTTACCCCACATCGGTCTTGGTGACGGGCTTTGATATTATCGGTTTTTGGGTCTCGCGGATGATTCTGATGGGTTTAGAATTCATGGATGAACGGCCATTTAAGGACGTGTTAATCCATGGCCTGGTTAGGGACGCTGAGGGCCGCAAAATGAGTAAGTCCCTGGGTAACGGAGTGGATCCGCTGGAGGTGATTGATCAGTTTGGTGCTGATGCGCTGCGCATCAATCTTGTGATCGGCGTGGCACCAGGTAATGACATGCGGTTTATCCCCGAGAAGGTGGAAGCATATCGCAATTTCGCTAACAAAGTTTGGAATGCATCGCGGTTTGCTCTGATGAACTTGGAAGGCTTCGATCCAGATCAACATGTATTGTCCAACGAATTGAATCTGGCTGACCGCTGGATCTTGAGCCGATTTGAAACAGTGACCGTTGAGGTAACGAGGCATCTAGACCGGTACGATGTGGGTGAGGGTGCTCGAGCGCTCTATGATTTCGTCTGGAGCGAACTGTGCGATTGGTACATCGAACTGATTAAACCTCGCCTTTATGGCCAGGATGGCGAACGATCCAAAGCCGACGCCCAGTATGTCCTTTGGTACGTGCTCCAAGAGACGCTGCAGTTGCTGCATCCGTATATGCCATTCATCACCGAAGAGATTTGGCAGCATCTTCCTCACGAAGGTGAAACGATTATGCTGGCACCGTGGCCCCAAAGCCACGGCCGTAAAGATACCCAAGTCGAGCGAACCATGTCTTTGTTGATGGATATCATTACCGAAATCCGAACACTGCGCAGCGAAAAACAGGTGCCGCCAGGCCGACGCATTAGTGCTATATTCCAAGCAAATGCCGATCTTTTGGGATTACTCCGTGCCAATGACGGTTATCTACGAACGTTAGCTGGCCTAGAGACCATAGATCTGCAGGATATCGGCGAGAAGCCACAGCGCAGTATTGGTTCAGTGGCCGGCGGCGTGGAGATCTATCTGCCTTTGGCTGATTTGGTGGACCAGGAGCAAGAACTAGAGCGCTTAGGACGCGAATTAAGGCAGGCCGAAAACGAATTGGCTCGTGCTGAGGGTAAGTTGTCCAATGAAAGCTTTGTCAGCAAAGCTCCGGAAACTGTGGTTGTTAAGGAACGCGAAAAGGCGGCGGCTCTGGTCGACACAGCTGCTAAACTGCGCGATTTGATCCAAGAGATGCAGGAACAACTGTGAGCAGACCATTGTTAGATCGGCAGCGATTTGGCAGTCGATTGGGTTTGGAACGAATTGAACGGTTGTGTGCCGCCTTGGGTCATCCACAGCGAGAAGTCCCGGTGGTTCACATTGCCGGTACCAACGGCAAGGGTTCTACAGCATCGTTTCTGGCAGCCATCCTCCAAGAAGCTGGTTTGCGGGTGGGTCTATATACATCACCGCATTTGGTCAGCTATCGAGAACGATTTCAGATCAACGGAGTTTGGATTGAGGCTGCTCGGCTGGAGACCATGGTTGCGGACGTGGAGCAGGCGGCCGTTACCGTGGAGGCCGCTGCTCCTGAACATGGGCCGCTGACCGAGTTTGAGGTGGGAACGGCCGTAGCCTTTCGTTTCTTCCAACAAGCAGATGTTGATGTCGCCGTGATTGAAACAGGACTGGGAGGACGTTTTGACGCCACAAATATTGTGACACCGCTGGTTTCTGTGATCACCCCTATTGGTTACGATCATATGGAATGGCTGGGTACTACTCTGCCGGATATTGCAGCAGAAAAGGCGGGCATCATCAAACCAGGCGTGCCAGTGGTGGTAGGTTTCCAGGACGCTTCTGTGATGTCAGTCCTGTTGAATGTCGCTAACGAAAAGGCTGCCCCGATTGTGTTCTTGGAACACTCACCGTGGCAGCCCGCAGGTTGGGGTCTCCGGGGAGGACGTTTCGCGTATTCTCCTTTTAGTCAGGAGCCGTTTTCCATCGCTATGTTGGGTGGGTACCAACTAGAGAATGCTGGATTGGCCGTGTTGGCGGCTGATCAACTGCGTGCTCAAGGTTGGGCACTGACGGAAATACACGTGCGCGCTGGCCTTTTGGCGGCCCGCTGGCCAGGACGTCTTGAAGTCGTCCTGCACGCTGATCCGTGGATGCTCCTGGACGGGGCCCATAATCCCCAAGGTGTCCAATCACTGGCGGACGCATTGGCCCAGTTGAACGCAGACAACCCAGAACGGCGTTTTACGTTCTTGTTTGGGATGCTGGAGAACAAACATCCGTCGTTAGTCGATCCACTGCTGCCGCTGGCCCAGGAGTTCATCGTCACCCAGCCCAAAAGCAGTCGGATACCACCGTATTCCCCGGAGCAGTTGGCTGAGTACATTCGCAGCCAGGGCACTGCGGCGATCTTTTTTTCCGACGCTGAACAGGCACTGCAGGAGGCATTGAGCCGGGAACGGGTCGTGGTCTGTGGCTCGCTGTATCTGTTAGGAGAGATTAAACACTATCTGGAGCTTGCCGCCTTGGCTTAACGATAACCAGCCAGCTGCGGACAAGTCGCTGGCGAAACCCAAGTTCTAGGGAATTTCTGCAGCGGCAGGGATTCAGCGTCGTAAGTGGTAATCTATGTATAGAAGCAGTTTGTCGGGAGGTGTTATGATGGCTCGTGGGAAACGTTCTAAGAAATCATCCCTGTTTGGACAAGATGGGATTAATTTTGTTATTACGCTGGTTACGGTGAGTGTTGTGTTTATCTTTTTTGGATATGTCCTGGGTCAGTATGCTGTTAGGGTGCTGCGCGACGAAGGGGTTACGACGATTAATAGGGTACAGGGCCAACAGGAAACACTCTCCCGTGAAATTGCCCGGTCACTCCCAGAAGTACCCCCAGCCAGTTCACCGCCGGGACCTGCTCCAAGTGCTCCGACAAGTTCTCCAACAAGTTCTCCAAGTCCGAGCAGCGAGGCCGAGCCTGGAGCGGCGGATGAGGCTGCACCGCCGCCGGAAACTGCAGAACCAGAGTCATCGGAGATCGCTACTGAGACGCATACGGATTTGGAAGATCAGGATCCGCGTGAAACCGGTACGTTTTACCGGGTGCAAGTGGGCGCCTACTCGCAGATGGCCAATGCCGAACGCATGCGCGATACCTTATTGGATGCTGGGTATCCGGCCATGATTACCAGCGGTCCATTATATCGGGTACAGACCGGTGCTTTTGCCAGTCGTGAGAATGCGCAGCGCTATGCGCAAGAGTTACGAGATCAAGGGTTTGAAGCTGTCATCAGCCAATAAGTTCGGTTAATTCCGAGTAATTTACTTGGTTGACAGTCCTTCAGGCCTCTGCTATTCTGAAGCAGAAGCTAGAGTTTTCACATAGAGAGGGGCGAAACGAATGGCACACGTGATTAATGATGACTGCATTTCCTGCGGCGCCTGCGAACCCGAATGTCCGGTGGACTGCATTAGTGAAGGCGACACCAAATACGTCATTGATGCCGATGCATGCATTGACTGCGGCGCTTGCGCAGCAGTATGCCCTGTAGACGCAATTAGTGAACAATAGTTGTACTTACGATGAATTGACCGACAGCTGGCGCTGTTGGTCTTTTTTGTGGGCTTATACACTCCCAAAGTTGACAAAACCGGTCGGAATATATATGATTCTCCTAAGGAGGGGATGCTGTGAGACGCGTAGAGTCTATTTTGGATTTAGTTGGTTCGACACCCATGGTACGGATGCAGCGCACTGCACCGCCGAATGGTGCTCGCATCTGGGCTAAGCTCGAGTCCTTTAACCCCGGCGGTAGTGTGAAGGATCGCATTGCCAAGAACATGATTGAAACAGCTGAGCAAGAAGGGCACCTAAAGCCTGGAGGCGTGATTGTTGAGCCCACCAGCGGCAATACGGGAATTGGGTTAGCCATGGTGGCCGCAGCCAAAGGCTACCGGACCATTCTGTGTATGCCGGATTCACTGAGTGTGGAACGCCGCTCACTGCTGCAGGCCTATGGCGCTGAGTTGGTGCTGACTCCTGGCTCAACGGGTATGAAGGGCGCCATTGCCGAAGCTGAAAAAATTGTCCGCGCCACGCCCGGAGCATTTATGCCCCAACAGTTCATGAATCCGGCCAATCCGGATATGCATCGCAAGACCACGGCGCAGGAGATTCTCCAGCAAATGGATGGGAAACTCGATGCATTTGTGGCAGGAATTGGAACTGGAGGTACAATCACCGGTGTTGGTGAGATCCTACGGAGAGATGTACCAAA
>SLOZ01000308.1 GCA_007132255.1 Limnochordia bacterium
ATATTCTCCAAGACAACTATCGATGAATCCACAAGCATACCAGCGCCGAGGGCAAGTCCACCTAAGGTCATCAAGTTCAGCGTTAGGTTCCCAAAGTAGACCATGATAAAACTGGCCACGATGGAGATGGGAATGGCAAAGCCAATGATCAACAAACTCTGCGCATTTCTTAAAAATAGAAACAGAACACCAACGGCCAGCAGTGCTCCGAAGAGTCCATTAATGGCCAAACTGGTCACAGACGAAGTGACGAAATCCGCTTGACTCATGATCGTGGCGAAGTCCAAATGGGGGTTATCCGTCTCAATCTGCGCCAGTTGAGCTTGAATGGCTGCAGCCACCTGGACGGTATTGGCTCCCGACTGTTTCATGATGCGCAGCATGACTGCATCGTCGTTGTTGAGGCGCGTCAGACCTTCGCGGGGCTGCTGGCGCATTTGGATATCGGCAACATCACCCAGATAAATGAAAGATGGGATCAGACCGCCAAGGCTCAAGATACTGCTATCTTCTTGTGTGCCGACAATGAGGTCGTCCAGTTCCGCGAGACTGCTGAAACGATAGCCCGTACGCACATTGTAGCGGCGTTCACTGTCTGTTACCACGCCGCCAGGAACGATCATATTTTGATACGTGATCATCTGCTCGAGAAGAACCGGTGTAACATCCAGCTCGGCTAAACTTTCGGGGTTGTAGAGAATTTCAATTTCGGGACGTTCCAATCCCAAAAGGCCTACTTCCGCCACGCCGGGCACCTGCTCCAACAGGGGGCGGAGCTGCTCTAACTCGTAAGAAAGATCCATAACATCCAACTGATCGCTGGAAACTCCGATCAGCATTAAGGGAAATTCGTTAGGATCCACACGAGCAACCACCGGTGACTGGGCATCGGAAGGAAGGGTAAAGGCAGCCTGAGCCAGATTGGAACGCATGGCATCTACGGCCTCCACCATGTTGGTGTGCCAGTCCATCTGCAGAAGGATAGCTGAAACGTTTTCATAACTAAAGGAATCCTGACGACGGATTCCTCCTACACTGGCTAATGCTCCTTCTAGTGGAATGGTAACCTCCTGTTCAACCACTTCAGGCTGCGCATTGGGGTAGACAGTGACGATGACAGCTACCGGAAAGTTAATGTCCGGTAAGAGGTCGATGCCTATACGCTGCGCCGACAAGCCACCAAGAAAAAGAATAATAAGGATTACCACTGTGATGGCCACCGGGCGGTTCACAGCGAATTTGGACAGATAGTGCATCAAAAAGTCCTCCCTTGCAGCCTTGTTTCATAAAGGTTGTTAGCGGAATTGACAAAAGCTCGTAAAGCCTTCTAACAAGCTGGTCGCCGATTCTGTTGAAAGAGATGTGTTGGCGAAGTGCATTGGCAAAACAGGCCTGGTTGACGAGGAGCAAAACGCCAGTATCGAACAGGCCCGTTTCACGGAGGCAGCAGGAGCTCGAAAAGTTCGCGGAAGAACGGTTCTCCGACCATGAAAGAACAACCTTTTTTCGTGAATCGCGCTCAGGCAACTGGTCTGCCTGCCGTATTTTTGACGGAGAGAACTCAAAAACACCTAATATAGTTTCTGGATAGCCGCAGGAAGTTCCTGCCGCTGCCAATGAAATGCCCTCCGGGTTGCCTGGTTTTTTCACCGAAACGGAGCGAGCGGTCGCTGTCGTTAGATAAGGGATCTATGATAGTTTTAGAGGCCAAATTTGGTCAACCGTGATACTCACTGTGGCACCATCGCGAAGCACATTTCCTTCTACCACCAACAGTGGATGATGGAAGATTGCCTGAGCGCAGCGGTGATAGACAGACTCAAAAATGGTGGCATCGATAAGCCCCGTTTCGTCCTCCAGTGTCAAGAATACCACTACACGTCCGCTGCGGGTGGGTGGGCGATGCGGTCGAATCACAAGGCCGGCAGTGCGTACCCGCTGGTGCTGACCTTGACGAATTTCAGCGTTGGTAAGTGCACCCTGTTTTTTGAGCTGTGAGCGGTAAAAATCTAAAATATGGCTGTGCGCTGCGAGACCTAAGGCTTGGTATTCTCGAACCCAGCGTTCTAAAGGTGCAAAGTCTTCCACGCCTTGACGGATACCCGGTTCCTCCATAACAAGGGCACTGCGCCGTTCTTTGATATGGCGGCTGCACTCCCAAAGTAGGCTGCGGCGATTGGTAGAAAAACTATCAAAAGCACCGGCCAACACCAACGCCTCAATGCCGTCTTGGTGCAGCGAGGTACGGTGAATAAAATCACCTATAGACTGAAACGGCTGTATTTCCCGCTGCGCGAGAATTTCCTGAAGATGAAGTGTTTCCAATCCCCGCACTTGATTCAAACCAATGCGCAGCCAGCCAGCTCCGGCCGTGCAGATAACCTGACTCGTTGTAATATCCAAAGGCTGGATGTTCACACCCCGCAGTCTCGCCTGCAAGCAGAGGGAGTTAGCGGGGTAAAATCCCATGGGCTGGTGATTTAGCAAAGCCGCATAAAACTCTGCGGGGTGGTGCTCCAGCAAGTAGGCCGTCTTGTAGGCGGTGTCAGCAAAGGCCGCCGCATGCGCTTCACAAAAGCCATAGCCGGCATATCCCTGGATATAGGAGAAAATCTCGTCAGCCGTGGCGTCAGTCACCCCCTGCTGGACGGCACGTTGACGGAACAGGGCACCAATTGCTTCCATCTCTTGATGGGAACGAAATTTACTCATCACGCGGCGCAGCCTATCGGCCTCGCCAGGTGTAAACCCCGCAATTTCTGTGGCGATGGCGATAACCTGTTCTTGGTATAACACAACGCCATAGGTCTTTTTAAGAATGGGTTCCAACTTGGGATGGATATAGCTGGCAGGTTCTTCTCCCCGGCGTCTCCGAATAAACGGATGCACCATATCACCTTGAATGGGGCCGGGACGAATCAAGGCCACGCTGGCAATAATATCTTCCATCGTCTCTGCGTGCAGTCGTCCCTGCAAACTGCGCTGAGCAGGGCTCTCTAACTGGAAAACTCCTACCGTATCGCCGCGCTGAAGCATGGCATAGGTAGCAGGATCATCATAGGCCACAGGTGAAGAACCCGCCGGTGCCTGCAGAAATCCCTGTTCCACTTGCTGTACGGCTGCCAATGTCCGTAGTGAAAGCAGATCGAGTTTGATTAATCCCAAATCTTCAATGGTATCTTTGTCAAATTGGAGAATGGCTACGCCTTTGGCCGAAGGCTGCAGCGGACTGACACTCCACAACGGCCGCCCACAGATCACCATGCCTCCCAGATGCGTCCCAATATGCCGAGGAAAACCATTAATGGCAGCGCACATGTTCACCAACTTCTGATACTTCGGCTGCTGCAGCGGATGCTGGCGCAGCTCCGGCATGGACTGAAGGACATGGGGCAGAGCATCCGCCGGGGCATGGGGAATATGAGCCGTTATGGCTCGCAGTTCAGCAGAGTTTAAACCCAAGGCACGACCAAAATCCCGCAGCGCCGAACGAGCGTGGTAGGTGCTGAATGTACAGACTGATGCTGTATACTCCTGACCATAGCGGCGGTAGACATATGCAGCTACTTCATCGCGGCGGGCTGCGTCAAAATCAATATCAATATCCGGTGTTTGCGAGCGCTCCAGACTCAAAAAACGTTCAAAGAGCAGATTACGACCGATGGCGTCAACATTGGTCAATTCCAAGCAATAGGCAACAGCCGAATCGGCTGCTGAACCGCGACCAGCCCAGGAAATACCCTGTTTCTTAGCGAACTGTACAATGTCCCAAACGGCCAAAAAGTAATCGGCTACGTCCAAGGTCTTGATAATGTGTAACTCATGGTCTAGCCGCTGGCGAATGTTCTGATTAAGGCGTCCGTAACGGTGCTGGGCACCCTTCCAGACAAGTTCTTCTAGAAAATGACTGGCGGCTGTTCCAGCATCCATGTCGGGATGCGAGAACCTCGGAAATAACTGACGGTCCAACGGTAAGCTTTCTTGGCATCGCTGCGCCACTTCCCATGTACCCAATAATGCCTGCGGATAGCAAGAGAATCGCTGGCGCATTTCTTCACAGGAGGCCAAGTAATTTTCTCCATTCAACGAACGCTCGGGGTGCAGATCTTCCAGGGTTGTTTTGGTGCGGACACATGTAAGTAAGTCATGAATGGGAAAATCTTCTTTGGACACATAATGTACATTATTCGTGGCTGCAGTAGGAAGGTTTGTCTGTTCACTGAGATATTGCAGCCCGTCCAGTAAATAGCGATTCTGCGGTAGATAAGAGTGGATCATTTCAATGAAAACTTGCTTGGGACCAAAACAATCCTTCAGTTTTTCTAAGATACTGCGAGCTGCTTCAGGTCTGCGCAGCAGCAGCATTCGATTCACCAGAGAACGTCGACAGCCGCTGAGCGCAATGAGGCCCTGTGTATGTGGTGCCAATTGGTCCCAGGTTAAGTCGGGGTTGTGGCGATCTTTGGCTAGGCAGTGAGTCAAAAGTTTGCATAAATTTTCGTAGCCCACATTATTTTCGGCTAAGAGCGTAAGATGATGCTGTTCCAAAGAAATTTCGGCACCGAGAATAGGGCGGATGCCCAATTTTTTAGCAGTTTTTTGAAACTCCACGGCTCCGCTGAGATTATGATGATCGGTCAAGGCTAATGCGGGCATCCCCAAGACTGCAGCTTTTTCAAGATAGGCAGAGATAGAAGACGCCCCATCCAAAAAGGAATAGGGCGAATGCAGATGCAGATGCACAAAAGGTATAGAGGACACGGTAAAACCTTCTTTCACCAAACGCCGCGAGATGCCCCTGCCTTCAGGTATGGGGAGGAAAGCGGCGGCGGGCGTTAGCCCGCTATTCCTTTCTTGTCGTATTGCCAACCCGAGTTTCTTTGTACTGGCCGCAT
>SLOZ01000139.1 GCA_007132255.1 Limnochordia bacterium
AACCCCCGTATTGTGCGTCTGGGAAATAGTCTGCCGTTGCCCTGGAATTCGTTGTTGGGCGCGGCATCTGGACGTTCCTGAAAAATAGTCATGAAAGAGGATGATACTATGGAAATCGGCGAGTTGATTGACAAAGATTTTAGCGGAGTCATCGCTGTGCGGAAACGCGGCGGGAACATCCTATGGCAGGCGTCGGGGTTTGCGGACCTAGCGAACGAGGTGCCCAATACTGTGGAAACAAAGTTTCCCACGGCTTCGGCGGGGAAGATCTTCGTTGCCGTCGCTATTCTGCAGTTGATCGAACAGAAAAAGCTCTCCTTGGACAGCCGCCTCAGTGATCTGGTGACCTTTAATCCGGAAGAACTAGATCCTGCGGTCACCATAGAGCAGCTTCTTACCCACACCTCAGGTGTACCAGACTATTTTGACGAGTCGGTGATGACGGACTATAGTGAGCTTTGGAGGGACTTTCCCAACTACAAGATCCGTACTTCCAAGGACC
The DNA here is from genome assembly GCA_007132255.1 of Limnochordia bacterium. GTDB lineage: Bacteria > Bacillota > Limnochordia > Darwinibacteriales > B1SED10-159 > SLOZ01. The sequence goes on from SLOZ01000139.1 coordinate 503, forward strand.
TGTTGCCACTTTTCATTCACAAGCCCATGATGTACCCACCCGGTCAGAAGTTTCAGTACAATAATTCGGGCTATGTTCTTCTGGGGTTAATCCTTGAGGCATTCACCGGAGTTCCCTTTGATACCTGCCTCAACACATCCATCTTTCAGCCCTGCGGCATGGCCAACACGGGGTATTTCGAGTTGGACCGGCTGCCTGCTCAGTGCGCTAACGCCTATATCTACGATGAAGCTCGGCAAGCGTACCATACCAACATCTTCAGCGTTGATGCCAAAGGGACCGGTGCTGGCGGTGCCTATACAACCGTGGGAGACATCGAGCGCTTCTGGGATAGCCTGCTGGGAGCGAAGTTGGTGAGCAAATCTACGCTGAATGCCATGCTCTCACCGCAGGTCAAGGAACGCTGTTATGGATATGGCGTGTGGTTGGACGAACAACCAACTGGGGGTTTTGTGTACCATATCGAGGGCTGTGATCCCGGAGTGAGTTTCTGGTCGTCTTACGACCCGGAGAAAGAGCTCAACATAACACTGGTCAGCAACTTCGGTCATGATGTATGGCGCCTCGAAGCTGCTTTGGAAACACTATCTTTATAGAAGACACGGCTGCATAAAACCAAGTCTGCTTGATCTTCCGGTTTTCCGGGTGTTTCATCTCCAACAGTCAACGCTCGGCGTCGAAGGTTTCGGGCTGCTCCAACACCAGTGGTTGTTGTGCATTTCTAAATAAACATCAAACATAACTATACAGATAAGCGTTTTTCGTCGCAAACACAAAAAAGAAGGATGTTTTTCGTTTATGTTGAATTTATAGGAGTGAATCACATTTTCAGAGAGGGGTTTTACCATGAAGAGCTATCGAACGTGGATCACTGCATTGGCTTTGACTGTTCTGCTGTCCTTTGCCCTAGCTGCTCCTGCTGCGGCGACATCCGAAATTGTTGTGGCCCAAGGCGTGGATGCCACCACAATGATTCCCAACATGGAGTCGGTTACGTCCACCAACAACGTTCTGGAACACATCTACGATACCATGGTTTGGCGTGATGAAAACCTGGTTATCGAACCGGCCTTGGCCGTTAGTTGGGAGACGCCTGACGACTTGACTTGGATATTCCATTTGCGTGAAGGTGTTTACTGGCATGATGGTACACCGTTCACCGCTGCCGACGTTAAGTACACCCTTGACTACATTTTGGATACAGACAATGCTTCCCAATACCGTCCGTACCATGTGCTCATTGAGGACGTGGAAGTCATCGATGACCATACCGTTCGCATCACGACGGAAGCACCGCATCCACTGATGCTGGCTCGTCTATCCATGACCCAGATTTTCGCCAAACATCATATGGAAGCTCATGATAGAACCTATCTTGCCAGTAATCCGTTGGGAACGGGTCCGTTCAAATTCGTCGAATGGGTTCGTGATGAGCGCATTGTCCTGGAACGCAACGAGGACCACTGGCGTGGCCCTGCTGAGATCGAAAGCATCGTATTCCGGCCGATTCCGGAGTCGAGTACTCGGATCGCTGAACTTTCTACAGGTAATGTTGATGTGATTGTTAATGTACCGCCGCATCAGATGGAGACCGTTAACAACATTAGTGGTGCAGGTATCGCCACTGTACCCAGTGTACGCGTGATCTTCTTGGGCATCAATACAGAAAACGAAGGCCCTTGGCAGGATAAGCTTGTTCGTCAAGCCCTCAACTATGCTCTGAACAGAGAGATTATTATTGAAGCGATTCTGGATGGCTTGGGAACGCCGCTGGCACCTGGAGGTTTGAGCAACTACCACTTTGGCTATGATCCAACCGTGGAACCTTTTCCATATGACCCGGATAGAGCACAGGAATTGATGGCCGAAGCAGGCTATCCTGATGGCTTCGAGATCAGCATCGTGATCCCCGATGGTCGCTATGCCATGGACCGCGAAGTGGGCGAAGCTATTGTGGGCATGCTGCGCAATATCGGTCTGACCGTGAACTACGAAATCCTGGAATGGGGCGTCTACGTTGGCCGGATCAACGCTCGCGAGATGTCGGATCTATACCTGCTCGGTTGGGGCGGAGCCACCGTTGACGCCGAAGGTACGTTTGGTCCGCTGTTGCGGAGCGGCAATCCGTTGAGCTATTTCAACAATGAAGAAGTTGATCAACTGATTCGAGCTGGTGCTACCACCGTGGACCCAGACGCTCGCATGGCCATCTACTCTGAACTGCACCAGTTGTTAAAAGAAGAGGCACCTTGGGTATATCTGCACCAGCAGGAAGACATCTATGGACTTTCGGATCGACTGAACTGGGAGCCTCGGGCTGATGAACGCCTCTGGATGTACTATGCTTCCGTGAATGACTAATGCTGCTAAGAACCGTCCTGGAGGAGAGGATTGACCCGTGAAGGCATATGTTTTGCGCAGACTTTGGCAGAGTGTGTTCGTACTCTTTGCCGTCCTAACCTTTGTGTTTTTCATCGTCTATCTCATTGGTGACCCCGTGCATCTGCTGGTCCCTCCGGAAGCGACCTATGAGGATCAGGCAGTTCTGCGGTCCGCTTTGGGATTGGATCGGCCTTTGATGGTTCAGTATGGGTTCTTTCTCCGCCAGGTGGTTCAAGGGGATCTGGGCACGTCGTTTCGACACGGCGTGCCTGCCCTGCCCCTTACTCTGCAGCGGATACCGGCCACCCTGCAGTTGACGGCTGTGGCCATCGTGTTGGCGGTGTTTATCGGGGTTCCAGTTGGAATCTACGCGGCGGTGAAACGCAATTCATGGTTGGACCATGTGAGCCGTATTATCGCGTTGTTCGGAATATCCATGCCGGTGTATTGGTCAGGGTTGATGCTGATCATGCTTTTTTCTGTGCGTTGGAATCTCCTGCCACCGTCTGGGCGCGGGACGTGGCAGCACTTAGTACTGCCTGGTATTACCATGGGCTTGTTTGCGACGGCGCCCATTATGCGCTTGATTCGTTCGAGTATGCTGGACGTATTGAACGAGGACTATGTTCGTACCGCTACTGCCAAGGGTTTGAGCGGCCGAGTGGTCATCATGAAACATGCTCTGCGTAACGCAGCGATTCCAGCCTTGACGGTGTTCGGTATGCAGGTAGGTCTGCTGCTGGGTGGAGCGGTATTGACGGAAACCATTTTTTCTTGGCCAGGTATGGGGCGTTTCGTGGTCCAGGCTGTGTACAATCGCGATTTCCCAGTCATCCGTTCGGCCGTGGTTGTGTTTGCCGCTATAATCATTTTCATTAACTTATTGACCGACATCGGTTATGGTATGCTCAATCCAAAAATTCGCTTCGACTAGAAACGTGTTGAAAAAGTGGCCTGGCGAGCTCATAACAAGAGACTCGAAATCGCTTTAGCAGCGATTTCACCGAGGTGTTCGGTATGAGTTTGCTCGGGATACCGGGAAAATCAACACGTTCCTTGCAGACCTGTTTCACAGCGGGGTTCCAACGCTCAAAGTTGGCAGTTCGGCTCGGAGAAATGGCAGTTAGCGGCGTTTCGTGCTCGGTCATAAACCACGCATTGTTCTCTATGAAACAGGTCTGCTCGAACAATGGCAGACCGAGCGCCTATAAACTAGATCGCACGATAAGGGTGAAACGGATGGGAAGACTTCTACGTAAATTGAACATCACAGCAGTATTCAGTATTGGCTTTTTGCTGCTGCTCGTATTGGCAGCCGTATTCTCGCCCTGGATGGCGCCGCACGAACCCATGCGCCAGGACCTCATGGTTCGTCTGCATCCGCCGGCGTGGGCCGATGGAGGCAGTATGACGCATCCCCTAGGAACAGATAACATGGGCCGTGATATGCTGAGCCAACTAATCTATGGCAGCCGTGTGTCGCTATTGATTGCGCTATTTGCTGTGGTCGTGTCTGGCGGTATCGGCTCCGTGTTGGGGTTGTTGTCCGGATACTTCGGTGGACTTCTGGAAACCAGTGTAATGCGCTTGGTGGACGTGCAGATGTCCATGCCCTTTATTCTCTTAGCACTCATTCTTTTGTCGGTTTTGGGGCCGGGCTTCGTCAATATCGTTATTGTGTTGGTTGTGACCAATTGGATTTATTACGCCCGCCTGGTGCGGGGCGAAGTCATTGCTTTAAAAAACCGCGAGTTCGTGGAGGCGGCCCATGCTATTGGGTTGAGCAATCAGCGCATTGTCTTCCGGCATATTGCTCCTAACGTCATTAACTCTGTCATTGTTCTTGCCACTTTGCGTGTCGCCAGTGTTATTCTCTTAGAATCCGCCCTGTCATTTCTAGGATTAGGGGTGCAAGATGTGGCCACTTGGGGTGTGATGCTGGCCAACGGCCGCCATTATCTGAACAATGCTTGGTGGCTGGCGACCTTCCCCGGA